>JACNJL010000001.1 GCA_014382585.1 Limisphaerales bacterium
GAGCTGCAGCGCTACGGCGTGGAGGTGATTGCGGTGGATGCGTATGCCAACGCGCCGGCAATGCAGGTGGCGGATCGTGCGCATGTGGTCTCGATGCTCGACGGCGACGCGTTGCGGGCAGTGATCGAACAGGAGCGACCGCATCTCGTCGTACCGGAGGTGGAGGCGATTGCGACGGATACGCTGGCGGCGATTGAGGCCGCGGGCGAGGTGGAAATCATCCCCACCGCGCGCGCCACGCAGCTGACGATGAACCGCGAAGGCATCCGACGCTTGGCGGCAGAAGAGCTGGGACTGCGTACGTCGCCCTTTGAATTTGCCGCGACGAAAGAGGAATTTTTGGCGGCCATCGAGAACATCGGGTTGCCGTGTGTGGTGAAGCCCATCATGTCCAGCAGCGGCAAGGGCCAAAGCACGGTGAAGACCGAGGCGGACATCGAGTCGGCGTGGCAATACGCGCAGGAAGGCGGCCGCGCGGGCGCGGGCAAGGTGATCGTCGAGGGCTTTGTGGATTTCGATTACGAAATTACTCAGTTAACGGTTCGGCACGTCGGCGGCACGAGCTTTTGCGATCCCATTGGCCACGTGCAGGTGGATGGCGATTACCGCGAATCGTGGCAGCCGCAGCCGATGACCGACGCGGCGCTCGCCAACGCGCGCGAGTACGCGCAGAAAATCACCGACGCACTCGGCGGCCGCGGCATCTTTGGTGTGGAGCTGTTTATCAAGGGCGACGACGTGTGGTTCTCCGAAGTCTCCCCGCGCCCGCACGACACCGGCATGGTGACGATGATTTCGCAGGATCTCCCGCAATTTTCCCTGCACGCACGCGCCATCCTCGGTCTGCCTATCCCGAACATCACCCAGCACGGCCCCAGCGCCAGCGCCGTCATCCTCGTGGAAGGCGAGAGCTCCAACGTCCGCTTCGGCAACCTCACCGCCGCCCTTGACGCGCCCGACACGCAGCTGCGCCTGTTCGGCAAGCCGCACGTCAAAGGCAAGCGTCGCATGGGCGTGGCCATCGCCCGCGGCAAAACCATCGACGAAGCCCGCGCCAAAGCCCGCACGGCGGCGGAGGCGGTGGACGTGCAATTGTAAGTTTTCTAAACTCTTCACAAAGCAGTGGGTTTTTTCTTTCTGCTCAAGCGGAACCGCAGAGCCGCAGAGACGCGGAGAATGATTTCCCTCCGCGGCTCTACGTGAGGAGGATGAGCCGATGATTTTTTTCTGTTCAATGTGGGCTGAGGGGACGACTCTTGGCGCATGAAATCCATCCCTTCCTCCACGAAATCTGTGCCCGCCTCGCGGCGTTCTTTTTTGAAAACCAGTGCCGCTCTGGGTGCGGCGGCCGCGTTGCCGTCATTTTCCATGCGCGCGGCGGCGAACAAGAACAGTGTGGTGCGCATGCTGCACATCGGCGTGGGCGGCATTGGCGGTATGCAGCGCGGGCAGTTGAAGGGCCACAAGAAGGTGGAGTTCGCGTTTCTGTGTGATGTGGATGCCGATGCGCTCAAGAACGTGGGGCGGCAATTGCCGAAGGCGAAACAGTTTGCCGATTACCGCGAGGTGTTTGAGAAGCATTTGAATGAATTTGATGCGGTGATTGTGGATACGCCGGATCTGCATCATGCGCCGATGATGACGCGGGCGCTGGCGGCCGGGAAACATGTCTACGGCCAGAAGCCGCTGGTGCATCAACTCGACGAGCTGCGCATGATCCGCGAGGTGCTGGCCAAGCGCCCGGAGCTGCACACGCAGATGGGCAATCAGCGCGCGTGCTTCACCGGCCGCATGCAGGCGGTGGAGATGCTCAAGAGCGGCCAGCTCGGTCAGCCGGTGGAGGCGCATGTGTGGACGGGCACGGTGTCGCGCGGGCATTACTTTGATGCGCCCTGGCGCGAATTGCCGCCGGCCAAGCCGGTCCCGGCGCACATGAATTGGAAGCTCTGGAATGGGCCGCTCCAGAAACCGATGCCGTACACCGACGACATCGCCCCGCGCCGTTGGCGGTCTTACTGGGAAACCGGCGGCGGCCAGCTCGCCGACTGGGGCTGTCACCTGATCGATCTGTTGTACTTTGCGTTCGACATGCCCGATCCCGAGGCGGTGGTGACCAACACCATTCGCCCTTCCAACGACAGTCACTCGGCCTACAACCAAAGCACCATCACGTATCCCGGCGGCAAAGGTTTCGCGCGCGATAAGTTTGTGATGCATTACAACGACAGCGGCCTCAACCCTTCGTGGGCCGCGCTGGGCCTGCCGCATCTGCGCGAGGGAGCCAACCGCACGCTGGTCATTTGCACCGAGGGCGCGCTGCTGCTCGAGCCGGGCGGCGGCATGAAAATTTTCCGCAAAGGCAAGCAGGTGGACAACGAGCCCAAACCCAAGGTGGAACCGCGCCATCACTGGCACGATTGGGTGGAATGCATCCTCGGCAACAAACGCCCGTTGTGGACGCCGTTCGGCATCGGCTCGCGCATCACCGAGCCCGCGCTGCTCGCCACCAAGGCCACGCGCTTCCCCGGACAGGAACTGCGATGGGACGCGAAGAACTACCGCTTCACCAACCACGAGCAGGCCAACAAAACCATCCTGAAGCGCGACTACCCGAAGGGGTTTGAGCCGGTTTAGGA
>JACNJL010000002.1 GCA_014382585.1 Limisphaerales bacterium
AGCTGGAATTGGCCGCGCCCTTCACGGACAACGCAATCCTTCAGCGGGAATCCACCGTGCCGGTTTGGGGCTGGGATGCGCCGGGCAGCAAGGTGACCGTTCAGTTTGCCGGCCAAATCAAGACGACTGTTGCTGGCAAAACCGGCGACTGGATGGTGAAGCTGGATCCACTGAAAGTCTCGCGCACCGAACGTAGTCTCGAGGTAAAAAACAATCGTGGCCAGACCATCACGCTCAAGGGAGTTTTGGTTGGCGAGGTGTGGTTTTCCTCCGGCCAATCGAACATGGTGTGGGTCGCGGGCAAAAGCATGTGCAACCAACTGGCGCGCGATCTCGCCTCGGCCAAGGAAGACATTCCCATCCGCGAGATTAACATCAACACGGTGTCTGCGTTGTACCCGCAGAAACGCGCCACCTCGGATGACGGCTGGAAACGGGCCAATGCCGCCAGTGGTTTCTCGGCCTTGTCGCTTTCGTTTGCGCATGCGTTGTATCAGGAACTGGATATGCCCATCGGCATTCTTCTCAGCGCCCATAGCAACACGCGCATCGAGGCCTTCACCCAGCGCGAGGCCATTGAGGCGCATCCGAAGCTCAAGGGCGATGCCGACCTCATGCGCGACGCCGATCCGCTCACCGAACAGGGCCGCAAGAAGTACGAGCAATATTACACCGAGTTAAGCCAATGGCAGGACGCCGCCGGGGAGGCGATGGAAAAGGGCGGCCGCGTTCCGGCGCGTCCCAAGCTGCCCGGCATCGCCGGCATGTGGCGCGGGCCGTCGCAGTTTTTCAACGGCAAGATTGCGCCGGTGATTCCGTATGCCATCCGCGGCGCGATCTGGTGCCAGGGCACGAGCAACGGCGGCGACGGGCGCATCTACGCAGCGCGCATGGAAGCGTTGGTTCAAGGTTGGCGTGATGCGTGGGGCATGCCGAAGATGCCGTTTTATTTCACGCAAATGCAAAACTACGGCTCGCCCGATCCTGAGAATGTGGGCTTCGCGGATATCCGGCAGGTGCAGCATTTGTTTTTCAAAAACAACCGCAAGCACGTGGGCATGGTGGTGCAGAGCGATCTGAATTCCGCAAATCCCGGCGGCATTCATTATTTCAATAAACTTCACCCCGGCCAGCGCATGGCGCGCTGGGCGTTGGCCAAGGAATACGGCAAGAAGATCGCCTACACGGGGCCGGTTTACAGCGGCTACCAAGTCGAGGGCCACAAGGTCGTGGTGTCTTTTGAAAAGGACAGCCTCTTTGACGGATTGATGGTCGGCAATAAAGGTTCGGCCAAAGACTATCGTGAGCCGGGGAAGTATGTGGAACCCGCCGCGCCCACGCCGAAGGCGGCGCTGAATCATTTTCGGTTGTGCGGTGCCGATCGTAAATGGCACGCGGCGCAAGCGGTGATCGTCGGCGATACGGTGGTGGTTGCTTCTGCAAAGGTGCCTCAGCCCATCGGAGTGCAGTACGCCTACAACGCGGCTCCGATGAATTCGAATCTCTACAACCGTGCCGGCCTTCCGGCAACGCCTTTTGCCATGATCGACGGCAAATTCATCTTCGAGGAGGACGACCTTGAAAAAGCCGCCGCCCTCAAGGCGAAGTACGCGCAATACACCGATCCGGATTACCCGATCCTGCAGGTGGCGGAATACTATCGCGATGGCGTGATCCTGCAGCGCAATCAGCCCATCCGCATCTGGGGCCACGCCAACGAAGGCGTGACGGTGAAGATCGATTTCGGTGGCGCGGTGCAGACCGTGGTGGCCAATGACCTGCAGCAATGGTCGGTCACCTTCCCCGCACGCAAAGCCTCGACTCAGCCGATCACGCTGAACATCACCACCAGCCACGACCACAGCCGAACGGTTCGGGATATTCTGATCGGCGACGTCTGGTACCTCACCGGCAGCACCCAGCTCACCAGCGAATGGGCGTATGATCGGCGCAACAAAGAAGCCGGCTTGCCCAAGGCCATGCCATTGGTGCGCGAGTATCGACGCCGGACGGCCGCCAGTTCCTTCACCACCCCGCGCAAGCGCCGCTTCGAAACGGGCGGCGGCAAGTACCGCACCTATTGGTCGGTGGCGGACTTCTCCAAGGAAACTACCGGCGTGACAATGTTCGCCTACGAATTCGCCACAGCACTCAACCGTCCGGGCATTCCGCAGGGGTTCATGACAATGTCCTCCGGTCACGGCGGACGCAATCGTCAGTTGGCTTCGCCGCTGTCGTGGACATCCTTTCAAGGTGTGCGCGACAACAAGAGCCCCATCTTCAAGGCGCGCTTGGATGAATTGTTTTTGCAGTACCCCAATTCCGCTGTGGCCCGCAAGGCTGCCACCGGTCACGTGGCGGAGGTGAAGGCCTTCGTTCAAAACATCATCCAGGCCGGCCAACAAGGAACCGACACGTCCACCTTCGCCCTGCAAGCCCCGGCCTTTCCCGAACCCGGCCAAAGCGAAACGATCGCCCGCGACACCATCCCCACCTACGCCTACAACTGGAACGTCAGCCCACTGACCCCCATGAGCGTGTCGGGCGTCATCTGGGTGCCGAGCCAAAGCAACCTCGGCGAAAACGCCGCCCACTACGCCGCCGAGCTGGAAGTCTACGCGCAAAGCCTCCCGCAAACCTACGGCCAAAAAGAAATCCAATTCCT
>JACNJL010000003.1 GCA_014382585.1 Limisphaerales bacterium
ATTTTGAATCCGCCGCGTCTACCAATTCCGCCACTCCGGCATGCGCGGCATCCTAATCATCGCGACCCCTGGTAAACAAGTTTGTTTTGGAAAAGTCTTTCGCTCCAAGCAAGCTCGCGCTGTGCCACACCATTCACAGGATGCTGAGCCGTTTACGGTTCTCGATCAAGTCACCGTCCCCGATCTCTGGCAGCAACAGGCCGTGGGCGCGCTGCGTGAGGGCAAGGATGTCGTTGTCCACGCCCCCACCGGCGCGGGCAAGACGCTTGTTTTCGAGCTTTGGGCAAACCTCGGCAAGCCGCGTGGTAAAGCGGTTTACACCGTGCCCACCCGTGCGTTGGCCAATGACAAACTGGCCGAATGGCGCGCGCGCGGCTGGCCGGTCGGCATTTCCACCGGGGACCTTTCCGAAAATCTCGACGCCCCCATCCTCGTCGCCACGCTTGAAACCCAAAAGAGCCGCCTCATCCACGGCGACGGACCGGACCTCCTCATCGTCGATGAATACCAACTCATCGGCGACCGCGATCGCGGCCTCAATTACGAACTCGCCCTCGCTCTCGCGCCGTCCAAGACGCAGTTGTTGCTGCTCAGCGGCAGCGTGGCCAATCCCGATCACGTCGTAAAATGGCTGCGCCGTCTCGGGCGCGATGCGGTCACTGTAAAACACACCGTGCGCCCCGTGCCCTTGGAGGAAACGCACCCTGCAAATTTGAGCTACAAACTGCCGCGCGAAATTCGAGGCTACTGGCCCAAGTTCGTGGCCAAAGCGTTGGCGGATGATCTCGGGCCGATATTGATTTTCGCGCCGCGCCGCGCCAATACCGAAAAGCTCGCCCGCCAAATCGCCCAGCATTTGCCCAATCCCGATCCACTTAAACTTTCTGCCGACCAAAAAAAACTCGTGGGCGGGCATCTGGCCAAGATGCTCCAAACCCGCGTGGCCTATCACCACAGCGGCCTCAGCTACGCCGCGCGCGCGGGCGTCATCGAGCCGCTCACCAAAGCCGGCCAACTCCGCGTGGTCGTCGCCACAATGGGCCTTGCTGCCGGTATTAATTTTTCGCTGCGCAGCGTGGCGCTCGCCGCCGGTTCCTATAAACGCGCCGGCGTGGAACACGCGCTGCGCGGCGATGAGATTTTGCAAATGTTCGGCCGCGCCGGACGCCGCGGGCTCGATGAAGTGGGTTACGTGCTCGTCGGTGCCAACGACGTTCGCATTCGCGATGGGTTTCCCTGCCAACTCGCCCGCAGTGGGCTAGTTGATTGGGGCGCGCTGCTCGGCATTATGCACGCGGCGGTGGAGGATGGCCGCGAACCGTTCGCCGAAGCGATGCGCGTGCAAAGCCGGCTATTCACCACGCGCCCCATCACGCTCGGCGTGGAAAGCGCGCTCGAGCATCCGGCCCCTCCCTGCGGTTTGCCCACCGACGCCGAGCGCGCGCGGCACGTGCGCAAAAAAGAAAAGGAAATTTTGAATAGCCAAGGCGAATGGGAACGCAATCCAAAACGCGCCGCCACGCCGCTGGGCGAAATCAAAGTAATGGACGCCGCAGCCTCAGAGGGCACGCCGCCATCGCTGCATCCGTTACTCACGGCGCCCGAAGCGCTCAGCAAACAAGGCCCCGGCGTACTGACGCTGTTGGACCCCAACGCGGTGAAACCGGAGTACGGCCGCATCGCCACTGTGGCAGAAAAGAATGCGAAAGGAAAATTGCTGCCGGTGCGCTGGGTGCGGCGGGTGTTGAATTGGCGCGGCAAATCGATGACGCGCAGTTCGTGGGAAACCCAGTTTGGCCCGCGCTTGCAGAAGAAAATGGCTGAACGCGGCACGCCCATTCTTGAGTACCGCAATTTGCAGGCCAAAGTTTCCGCGCACTTTAGTTTGGCTGAAGAAACGCAAACCGTGTCCATCGACCGCCACGGCGTCGCCCTCTGGAAACCGCCCACTCGCGAAGGCTTGCCCGGCGATTGCGCCAAGTGCGAGCTCGTGCCGGTGTGCCGCCGGCTGCCGCGCGTCCACGGCGTGGTGCATCATTGGCGGCGGTTCGGCTTGCTGGAATCCATCGGCGCACCCACACGACGCGGGCGCATCGTCAGTTTTTTCACCGGCGGTGACGGCCTTGGCATTGCCGCCGCGTTGGAGGATGAAAAATATCCGATCGAAGAATTTGTTTACGACATCGCGAATCTGCGCGGTGGTTTTCGGTTTCACGGCGATGCCGATCGCTGGGATGGACACCTCGCATTGGCATGCCGCAAAACTTATGGGATGACTAGCGTGCTCGGCTATCTCGATCGCGGCGCGCCGCCGGAATACGGCTACGGCGCGGATCTTGTGGTGGCGGACATCCATCGCAATCCCGCCCGTAAACAATTTTGGATTCGCGAAGTGGCCGAGGAAGGCGACATCGACCGCATCATCATCGAGTGGCGTAGCTTGCTGCGGCGCGTCACCCATTCCCCCGCGCTCGACTGGCCTCGCTGGACGGCCCTGCAAGAACAGGCCCGACGGATGCTTGATGAAACCGAAAGCCCAACCCTCACCGAACTGCCCTCTTTGGACTTCCGTCAAACCAAGCGCCTTGAGCATCGTCTTAATCTTCGGCGCCATTAACGACCACTAAAAAACCCGCCGATGAAGGCGGGTTGAAAAGTCATTTTTTAGCTGTGTCACTATCGTTTGTACAGGCGAAGTGCGCGGCGTAATTCGCCGAGAGTTGGAGCTCGGCGTGCGGGCACGGGTTGAACCGCCGAGGTGATGCTCATACCTCTGCGCAAGGCAACGGGTGTTGAAGCAACGCGGAACATGCGTTGGCCCCCGCCCATACCCCCAAAGCCTCCGCCCATGTTGCTCATTCCCCCGCCCATAC
>JACNJL010000004.1 GCA_014382585.1 Limisphaerales bacterium
CCACGCGAAGCCTTTGGAATACATCGCCATGCTCACGTCCTTGGCAGTGCGCGTTCCGGAATATTCGCTTTGGTTCCAGTTGTTACGTCCAGCATTGCCCCCCTTTTTTCCTTTGCCCCCCTTCTCGACCGGCTGGGAGGCAGCAATAGGGGCTAAGCATAAAACTAAAATCGGAATACAGTATTTTTTCATTTCTGGTTCCCTTTCCCCAACTTAGCGAGTTGAGATGGGTCGTTTATTGGGATCATATCGAAGATTGGCGACCGGGATGAGCCCTATTCATTCACTCCGTAGAGTGTGAAATTTGATTCTGGTTACAAAAGAAATCTTATTTCCGGCCAAACTCCGGATGCGCGATGAGGGCGTGGATGGCGGCGCGCAGCGAGTAATCCTGATTGGCGGCGGCCTGGAACACGGCGTCAATGTACGGGCGATCTGCGCGGGTGACTTCGCGGCCATGGGCGTAGCTGATGAGTTTGCCAATGATCCCTTTGAGGAGGCGCTCCTTGTCGGCCATCAGCGCGGCCTTGAGCGTGGGCAGGTCGCGCACTTCGCGGCCGTTGGGGAGTTTCATCGTGGCCTCAATCGGAGCGTTGGTAAATTTGAGTTTCTTTGTGAACGTGGTGCTCTCCCGCTCGACCGGCAATTCATCGACGTGACGATATTCGCTGCGCTTGCGGCCAACGGGATCGTAGAATTCAAGGGCGAATCCCAAGGGATCGATCTTCGAATGACAACGGGAGCAGCTCTCGAGTTCCTGATGCTTGAGAATGGCCTCGCGGATAGTGGTGGTGCCGCGAATGTCCGGCTCGTTGATCAATATATCAGCAGGCGGTTCGATGCGCTCGTTGTAAAGATTCTTGAGAATCCACGCGCCTCTATGAATCGGTGACGTAGCGAAATCTGTGGAAGTAAGCTTCAGGAAACCGGCCTGGGCAATGAGCCCTCCCCGCTCGCTATTCTCGGGGAGCTTCACCGGCACGAAGGCATCCCCTTTGACTGCGGGCAAACCGTAGAAGCGGGCCAAGCGGTCATTGGCCATCACGAAATCCGAGTCAATGAAGTGTTCCATGCTCAGGTTCTTCTCCAGTAGATGGCGAAAAAGTTCACGGCCTTCGCGCCCCATGGAATCGACCGTCATACGGCGCACGTCCTTAAACACGCGGACGTCCGGACCAAAGTCGTCCACCTTGTCGCGCTGCAACCATTGTCGGGTGAAGTCGTCAATGAAACGGCCGGCCTTAGGAGCCGTCAACAGCCGCTCCACCTGCGCCGAGGGATCCTTGGCTAGGGCGCCGGATTTGGCGGCGGCGAGCAACGCGGAGTCCGGGACGGAGTTCCAGAGGAAATACGATAGCCGGTAGGCTCGTTCCACCTCGGTCAACTCAGGCGATTCGGCCTTGTAGATAAAGTGCGGCGAGGTCAGCAGCGCGATCAGCACGCTGCGGGCGGTGGCGGTCATCGAGGCGCCGGACTTTTCCATGCCTCGCGCGATTTCTACAAACGCCTGACGGTCCCCCTCCGAAAGCGGCCGCTGCGTGAGCAACAACGCAATGTGATCGACCAGCTCACCCGGCTTCAGGTTCGGCCGAGGGAGGATGGCCTTCATCGCGGCGGTCGGCCATTGCTCCGTCAATGGGCCAGTCACCTTCATATAGGAGAAGCGCATGGCGGGCCCCTTGTGTGGTTGTTTTGCAAGACTCCTACCCGGCACACGGGCGCTGTCGAAGGTGAAGGCCAACATGTCGCCCGCTTTTAGGGTGAGCTCGGTCGTAAATCCTTTCGAGCCATGCGGCATGGGGATTCGGCGGATCATCTGAAAGCTGGTCGGATGACGCCCGTCCCCCAGGTTGATTCCGATGACCTCGCCTTCCTTGGATTTTTCAGAATGCGCCTTCACTTCAAGCCGGTACACCCCAAAGGCGGGAATCACAAACTGGTCATGGCTCTCCGGATCGATGGAGAAATGCAGATTACTGCGGTAGGGTCGAAAGCCCGTGATCACATAGTCGTCCCCATCGCGGTAATCCCCCCCACCGCCAGTCGCAAAGTTTTTGCTGCCATGAAAATGTCGCGCATCGAATTCCCATGACCTCGCTCTCGGCTGGGCATCCGGCAACACGCGCTCGGCGATGAAACGCGCGGTCTTGAGGTAAGCCATGACTTGATGGGGCGACATCAGGTGAGCTTCACCAAACTTATCGAAGCCGTGTTCCACGTGATCGGGTGGCAGTAAGCCCGTGAAATCAAAATCCACGCCGAAAAGATCACGGATCGTGTTGGTGTACTCAGCACGAGTGAGTCGCTTAAGAGGATTAGCCGGGCGCTGGGTGAGGATGTGTTTCTGGAGCAGCTGCACGACCTCAGCGACTGCGGCGGCCTTGGGCTGCGGCGCCTTTTCGGGCGGCATTTCACCAGCCTCCAGCACGGCAGCAAGGGTCTCCAGTAACTCCTCATCGGCGAACAGGGCGTCAACGGGCTGGTCAAGTCGCACCTTCCCCTTTTGTTTTTCAGGGCCGTGGCACTTGACGCAGTTTTGCGCGAAGAATTGCTCCAGCTTGGGTTCCGCGCGGAGAGTCACCGACAGGAGAAAACTCACCCACAGCATTGCGCAAGGCAGACGCATTATGACAACACCTCGAACGCTCCGGTGCTTTCTCCGAAACGGCCCTGTTCGGCCCCGAATAGTTGGAGCAAGCCGAGATACAGGTTACTCATCGGCACGTCCCTCTTTTGCCAATGGCCGGCGGTCTTCATACGGCTGTCCAACACCAAGGCCGGCAGGTCGTCGAAATTGTGAGAGTTCGCGCTGCCCATGGAAGCGGTGATCAGCGTGGTCGTCTGATCGAACAACGAGCTGTTGCCTACGGTGCGGTCCTTCATGGTGCTGAGCGAGGCATTGATCCGCTTGAGGATGGCGTGCTCCAGCATGAGCAACTTGTTGATCTTCTCCGGCTTCTGGCCGTGGTGAGAAAGGTCGTGGTAGTTACCGGTGAGGTCCGGCTCCTTGAAGCCTTCCCAGAACGGAATCTGCACCGTGACCGCACGCGT
>JACNJL010000005.1 GCA_014382585.1 Limisphaerales bacterium
ATGACCGCCAATCGACGTACGTTTTTGAAAGGCTTGGGTGGGGCATTGGCTTTGCCGATGCTGGAATCGCAATTGAGCGCAGCGGATGCAAAGACGTTGAACGCGTCCGGGCCGCCCTTGCGATTTCTGGTGGTGGGCAATCCGTTTGGAGCGCATCCCGCGAATTTCTTTCCCAAAAACTTCGGGAAGGGGTTCACGATGTCGCCGACGCTCAAGCCCTTGGCCTGGCTGCGGGATCGGATGACCATCCTCTCGCACACGGACCACAACATGGTGAGCGGGCACGGTCGGGAGATTTCCTTCCTCAGCGGCGTGTTGCCGACGGATGCGCAGGCGTTTCCGGAGAAGAACCTGTCGCTTGATCAACTCATCGCGCGGCACGTCGGCAGCGCGGTGCGTTACGATTCCGTGGGAGCCGCCTTGGAGGGCGGCATCCGGATGAGTTGGACGGCGAACGGCGTGGAAAAACGGCCGTTCACGGATCCGCAAAGACTGTTCGACCATCTCTTCCTCAATCTCACGCCGCAGGATAAAGCGGCCCGACGCGATCTGCTGGAGCGCAACGGCAGCATCCTCGACACCGTGGGCGACCAATTCAAAGGCATCCTGAACACGGCCGGCGCCAACGACCGCGAGCGACTCGATCAATTTCAAACCTCCGTGCGCGAATTGGAAACCACGCTCGCCAATCGCAACGGCTGGTTGGACAAGGACAAGCCGACCTTCGATGTGTCCGAGCAATTGGACCATCCGAACGCCACTATCGAGAACCGTTACGACGCCATTTTCGACATGCTCGGTTACGCCTTCGAGACCGACCTCACGCGCGTGGCCAGCGTGGAATTTCCCGCCGGTCTCAAGTACACGGAGATCGCCGGCGTCACCCGCAGTTACCACGGGTGCACGCACAACGGCAAACGCGAGGACGTCACCTCCGAGCTCGTGGCCATCGAGACTTTTCAACTGGCCCGACTATCGCGTTGCCTGCGCAAGCTTGATGCCATCCGGGAACCGGGCGGGCAGGGGAGTCTGCTGGACCACACCATCGTGCTTTACGGCAGCGGCATGGGCTACGGCGGCACGCATTCCAACCGCGACCTGCCCATCCTCGTGGCGGGCGGCGGCTTCAAACACCGCGGTCACGTGGACGCCCGCTCCAACACCGGCGCGCATCTGCCCTTGTGCAACCTGTTCGTCACCCTCATGCAACGCTTCGGCATCGAGCGCGGCCAATTCAACACCAGCACCGGCACCTTCGAGCTTCCCCATGCGTAGGCTCCTCGCCATCGGCGCGCTCCTCGCGGCTTGGAGTCCGGCGCAGGCGAGTCCCGCCTTGTTGAAACAACATTGCGCCGAGTGCCACAACGCCGACAAGGCCAAGGGCAAGTTCAAGCTGACCGACCTCGGTCCCGCACCCACCGCCGCTAATTTCCAACGCTGGCTGGACGCGGCCGATCTGCTGGCCGCCGGCGAAATGCCGCCCGAAGACAAGAGCAACCTCAGCGCCGCCCAACGGCAACAGCTCGTCGCCTATTTCAAAGGCGGCTTGGCCAAGTATCAGGCCACGGCCAAGCTCTCCCTGCGTAATCCGCCGCGTCGGTTGAATAACCGCGAGTTCGCCAACAGCATTGCCGCCGCGCTGCTCATCGAGGATGTCGGCACGCACCAGCCCGCCGCCAATCTGATCGGCGATTCCCTGCATCACGGCTTCGACACGCACAGCGCCACGCTGGGCATGAGCAAGTTTCACCTCGAACAATACGTCGAAGCGGCCCGCCGCATCGTGGATGCGACCGTTCTCACCGGCGAACGTCCGCCGCGTCGTCGCCTCGAAGTGCCGCCTACCGCCATCTTCGCTGCCCATACCAGCCAAAACATCACGCGCCCCGAACGCCGAGGCAAACGGAATGGGTTTGATTTTCTCGATCCCAAACAACTCGGCTATTTCGAGGCATTCAAGACCGCGCCCGAAACCGGCCGTTATCGAATCACCGTGCGCGCCATGGGCCTCGATCGCCGCACCTACGCCACAGAGAAAACCGGCGTCTACCACGAAGACCCCATCCGGCTCACTGTCCAAATGGGCGATCGCACGCGTACCTTCGATCTGCCCGACGACCGTCCGCGCGATATCGTGTTGAACGAATGGCTCGCCGCCGGCACGCGGTTGCGTCTGCGGTATCCGACCGACGGACTTACCCTGCGCAGCAACGGCAATTTCAAATTCCAAAACGCCATCGCCGGCGAACACCTCAAGGCCACCAATCGCAAGCTCTGGGATGAAGTCGTGGCGAACATCAAGACTCGGCCCGGCGGCCGCATTCTCCGACCCGAGAGCTGGCACCATTGGGTGAACCACTGGCAGGGCGCGCGCCCGCGCATCCTCAGCGCCACCGTCGAAGGTCCATTCTATGAAAGCTGGCCGCCCCAACGCCAGGTGGTCTTGCTGGGCAAGCATCCTTCCGCCGCCAATGCCGAAGCCATTCTCCGGCCCATTGCCGAACGCGCCTGGCGTCGGCCCGTGCGCGACGGCGAGTTGAAGCCCATCGTCGCCCTCGTTCAAGCCAAGGCGCCGCGGCTCGGCGATGTGGAAGCGCTCAAGGAAGGCCTTGTCGCCGTCCTCGTCTCGCCCGCGTTTCTGCTGTTGAACACCGACGACCTCACGCCCAACGAACGGTTCGCTTCCAAGTTTGCCGCCTTCTTCCAAAGCACCTTGCCTGATGCTGACCTCCGCGCCGCCGTGGCTGCTGGTAAATTGGACACCCTCGCCGGTATCCGCGCCGAATTGAGCCGCCGCCTCGCCAACGGCCAAGCCGAGCCCTTCCTGCGCGCCTTCCCGTACGCGTGGTTGGAACTGAACGACATCAACTTCATGGCGCCCGATCCCGACCGCTACCGGTTCTACCACCGCAAACGCCTCAGCGAAGACATGATCGAGGAGGCCCTGCATTTCTTCCGTCACGCCATCGAACATAACCGACCGCTGCCCGAATTTCTCTCTGCCAATTACAGCTTCATCAACGCCGATCTCGCCCAGCTCTACGGCGTGGCCGGTGTGCCGGCCGATTCCATCTTCCGCAAACACATCTTCACCGACGGCCGCCGCGGCGGTCTGCTCGGCATGGGCGCCTTTCTCACCACCACCGCCGACAGCCTTGCCACCTCGCCCATTCACCGCGCCATCTACGTCATGGAAAACCTGCTCGGCATTCATCCCGCGCCTCCACCGCCCGACGTGCAGATTGAGGAACCGGACGTGCGTCAGGCCAAAACCATCAAGGAAATCCTCAACGCCCACCGGGCCGAAGCCACCTGCGCTGCCTGCCATCGCAATATCGACCCATACGGTTTTGCCTTCGAAAATTTCGACCCCACCGGCGCCTGGCGCGATGACTATGAGATCACCCCGCCCAACAGCAACAAAACCGTTCGCCTCCCCATCGATGCCGCCGCCACCTTCCGCAATGGCGCTGCCTACCGCGACATCACCGAATACCGCGCCGCCCTCCTTACTCCAGCCAACCGCGACCGCTTCGTGCGCTCATTCATCACCAAAGCCCTCACCTCCGCCAACGGCGCCGAACCCGCCAAGGCGCACTACGCCGAAATCGAAAAAATCCTCACCCACTCCGCCCGCCACAATCACCAAATCCTCGACACCCTCGCCGCCCTCATCCACAGCCCCCTCTTCCGGGAACGCTAAGGATTGGCAATCGCTGGAGAGGCGGTGCTTGATTCGGGTTAACAATACGCCTACAAATCCAATCCTGTTTATTACCCGACCATGCCGAAACAATCCGCCGCCGCCAAGCCCGCCAAATCCTTCGAGGAAACCCTCTGGGACACCGCCAACAAGCTCCGCGGCTCCGTCG
>JACNJL010000006.1 GCA_014382585.1 Limisphaerales bacterium
GCAAAGCCAATGCCCCACCCAAGCCTTTCAAAAACGTACGTCGATTGGCGGTCATTTCTAGCGGCTACGGTGGCAACGATCCGGCGGTTTTTCAAGAACGGAACCGTCGCCGGTTTCACAAATGCTATTGAAGGAATGGCACTGCTACTTCCCAGAGACCGGCGATTCCAGTAAGTGCCGAGCTTCGGGGAGTTCCTTGCTTTTGATGAGTTGCTGCGGTACAAGTCGGTTTTGGAGGAGGATGATGTTGCGCTCCACATGGATACTGATCTTGGCTGCAGTCGTACCGAATTTATTCGGGCAGGATTCGGCGGTGGCATTTGAGAAGGGGATACGGCCGTTTCTGGCCAAATATTGTGTGAGTTGTCACGGGCCGGATAAGCAAAAGGCCAAGCTGCGACTGGATATACTGGATGCCGACCTGCTGAATGGCGACGAGGCGGATATGTGGCAGGAGGTGCTGGATCTGGTCAACGTGAGCGAGATGCCGCCCGAAGAGGCGAAGGCCCAGCCCACGCCCCAGGAACGGCAGGCGGCGGTGGCCCTGTTGACGGGGGAGTTTCGTAAGGTGTTGGAGGCGCGGCGATCGACCGGCGGCCGCAATGTGCTGCGTCGGCTCACGGCTTACGAGTACAACAATACGCTGCGCGATCTGTTGGATTTGGATTTGCAATTTGCCACGGATCTTCCACCGGAAGGAGTGGCGAAGGAAGGGTTTAAAAACAACAGCTCGGTGCTAGGAACTTCGGCGTTGCACATTGAATATTTCGAACGCATCGCTCGGGGCGCCTTGGGACGCGTTTTATTGGCGCCGAAGGAAAAGCCGCCGGCGTACGTGGTGCGGATTGAACCGGAACGGGCGTTCAAGAAAGCGCCGGACCCCAAGAAGCCCAATAATCGCAACCGGGGAAGAGGCGGCGCGTCGTATAATTTGCAGCCGCTGGTCGGCGGGAAGCCGCAATTCAAAGGCTTGTTCAAGTTGGATTTCGGCGAGGTGTTGCCCGATGGCACGGGCGTGTTATTGGCGGGAAACCGGCCGGCCGATCCGGTGAATGCGCCGTTTGCCGCGGATCGAAAAATTGGCGGCGCGCTGGGCGCTGGTCGGTCCGGGTATCAACCGGAGTTTCGCGCGGAAATTTATGAGATCCCGCATGACGCGCCGGTGCGCGTGAAGATTCATGCCGCGGCGATTCCGGGCAAAGGAAACACGTTTCCGCGGTTGTCGTTTGAACTGGGCTCCTTCCGGGGCAACGGGGTTTCTGATCAGAAAGAAGGCGGCAACATCGAGGTGCGCTCGCAGGAATTGCAGACGTACGAGTTCATCGTGCACGGCGCGAATTTTCCATTTCAATCCAACAAACCGGGCCGGCCCTCGTATTTCCGCATCTTCAATGATTTCCGCCGGGGCACCAGCGACTTGGCATACGAGAATCTGCCCAAGCTGGTCATCGATTGGGTGGAGATTGAGAGTAACCATTTTCCCGAATGGCCGACGGCGCAGAACCGGGCGATCCTCATCGACTCGCCGCATCGCGACAATGAGCAGGCGTACGTGCGGGATATTCTGCGACATTTCATGAAGCGGGCGTATCGCCGGCCGGTAGCGGATCACGAAGTGGAACGGAAGGCGGTGTTGTTCGAGAAACTGCGACCGACGCATGCGTCCTTTGAGCACGCCTTGGTGTCCACCCTCACGGCGGTGTTGTGTTCCTCCAATTTTCTGTTGGTCGCCGAACCGGCCCCGGAACCGATTGTCGGGGAAGCGCCCGTCGTCAAGCGGTCGCTAAACGAGTACGAACTGGCCTCGAGGCTGTCTTATTTTCTGTGGAGTACCATGCCGGACGCCCCCTTGTTTGCGCTGGCCGAGCAGAGGCAACTTGGGAAACCGTCGGTGCTGCGCGAGCAGGTGCGGCGGATGCTCAAGGATCCGAAGGCCAACGCGTTCTCCAAGAATTTTGCCGCGCAATGGCTGGACTTGGCCGGGATCCGGCGGTTGGCGGTGAATCCGGAATACTTCGTATTCGAGGAAACAACGAAAGATCTATTCGAGGAGGAGACCGTTCGGTTTCTGCACCATGTCCTGGCCGAAAATCTCAGCATCGATAATTTCATTCACTCAGATTTCGTGGTCCTCAACCATAAGTTGGCCAAGCATTATCGTATCCCTGGAATTGGCGGCGGCTTTCAGGTGCGCCAACTGGGGCCGGAGCACCGGCGCGGCGGATTCCTGACGCAGGCGAGCATGCTCTTTGGTAATTCCACCGGCTCGGAAACGCATCCGATTCGCCGAGGTATGTGGGTGCTTGAACGCATGCTCGATGATCCTCCGCCTCCTCCGCCACCCAATGTACCCGACCTTGCGGAGCCCGAAGCGCAGGATGAGACGGGCTTGTCGTTAAAGGAACGGCTGGTGGCGCACACCAATGTACAGAGCTGCCGGGATTGCCACAGCAAGATTGATCCGTGGGGAGTGGCGTTTGAGAATTACAATGCACTGGGCCAATGGCGCGAAGGAGCGCGCGATCCCAATGTGAAGACGGCGCACCAGAACGTGTCGATCGACCCCACTACACAACTCCGCAACGGCCGGAAAATTCAGCACTTGGGCGATCTGAAGCAGTACATTTTAACGGAGAAAAAAGAGCAGTACCGGCGCGCTGTGGTCAGCAAGGCGCTGGCCTATGCGTTGGGCCGTTATCTGGATTTCCGGGATCGCCCCGCGGTCGATGCCATCTGTAATACGCTTGAGAAAAACGAGGATACGTTCCAGACTCTGCTGGAGCAGATCGTTCTGGCGGAGCCTTTTTTAACCAAATAACTTTTACGGTATGAAACAAAAATCCTGGCATCTGGATCGGAGAACCCTGTTGAAATCGATGGGCGTCACCATGGCCTTGCCGTGGCTGGAATGCATGAGTTGGGGCGCCAACAATCCGGTGGCGCGGAAGCGCTTCTTCGGTGGCTTCTTTGCCTACGGCGTGCCGATGCCCGCGGATGATGCGCCCGATCGCCTGGAGAACGGCTGGTTTCCGGTCGGCACCGGCAAAGACTACGTCGCGCCGGAGATGCACAAGAGCATCATGCCGATGCGGGATAAGATTACGTTTCTATCCGGGCTGTCGCATCCCTCCATGCGAACCACCTCCGCCCATAAGGGCGCGGATTATTTTCTGACCGGCGCCAATATTCTCAAGACGTACGACAAACAAACCATCTCGATCGATCAACACGTAGCCCAATCGCTCGGGCAAGACACGCGCTTTCAATCGATGGTGTTGTCCTCCTTTGGCGGAGTGAACCGACCGTACCGTTCCTCGACCTTGTCCTTTGACCGGGCGGGGCGACCGATTCCGGCATTGAATAATCCGGCTGAAATTTTCCGCCGCATGTTCGGAGCCCCCACGGCGGCTGAACGCAATGCACTCGCTAGTCGCGGCAGTGTGATTGATGAAATACTCAGTGAAGCCAAGGATTTGAACCGCCGGCTGGGTACCAGTGATCGGCGGAAGATGGACGAGTATTTATCCTCCGTGCGTGAGGTGGAAAAGATGACCGAACGCGCCGTTCAATGGCAGGGCACGCCCAAGGCCAAGGTGGATGCCAAGAGTCTTGATTTGTCCGTGAATGTTACGGCCCCGCGCGAATACCTCACGGCGATGTACGATCTCATGGCGTTGGCATTCCGAACTGACACCACGCGCGTGGCCTCGTTCCAGACGGCCTGCGAAGAGGGCGGGTTGACCGATCGGTTTCCGTCCGCGCTCGGTCTGGGGAATTCCTCCCACAAACTGTCGCACGAAAAGAAAAACTACGGCGACGTGGCCAAGTACATTGCGTTCCTCAACGAGATGCACGCGAACTTCATTAAGAAGCTCGATTCGATTCAGGAAGGCAACAGCACGCTACTGGACAACACGCTGTGTTTCTACGGCTGCGCCACCAGTAAGACCCATCGGGCCACCAATTACCCCATCATTCTCAGTGGCGGGAAAAACATGGGCTTCACGCACGGGTCGCACTTGAATTACAGCGACTCGATTCCGCTTTCGAACCTGTTTGTCACCATCTCCAATCAATTGTCCCGACCGACCGAACGATTCGCCGACAGCACGGCGGATATCACCGAAGTGTTGGGGTAGTTTGGGACTCGGCCGAGGCCGGGATTAGGCAAAGGAGGCGTTGTCCGAGAAGTAGGAAAGAAAGCGACGGCCGGCGGGTTTACCAATGCCTGGCCCGTGGCAACGGATGCAGTAAGTCTCTAAAAAAGGCGCCAGTTTCTTTTTGG
>JACNJL010000007.1 GCA_014382585.1 Limisphaerales bacterium
AAAACGCAGGCAAGCCTGGCGGCGAATGGAACCGCTACGACATCACACTGGTCGATCGCCACGTCACCGTCATCCTGAACGGCCAAAAGATCATCGACAATCAACCCATCCCTGGCTGCACCAACGGCGCATTGCAGTCGGACGAAACGGTTCCCGGGCCGCTCTATCTCCAAGGCGATCACACCGCCGTCAGCTACCGCAATATCATCCTGCGACCGGTGATTCGCTAATGGCTCAGGGATCGAAAGCGCTGCGTCGGTGGCCATGGGTTCCGCATTGGGCCATTCGATCCGGCGGGATTGGGGCGGTCACCCCGAAGGTGTGGCAGATCCAAGGCAACGTCCTGCAAACCTTGGCGTGGCTGATCTCCGGGATCGTTATTTACAGCATGCTGATTGCCGCGTTATGGATGGTCGTTCCTGCCGCATTAACCCAACCTTTAATTCCTAATTCGACCGACGCATGATGATTCGACTGCCTTTACTTCTTGGATGTTTATTTTGGGCCAACGCACACGCGGCCGACTGGCCGCAGGCTGCCGGGCCGGATGGTAACTTCATCACGCAGGGCGAGGCGCCGACTGAGTTCAGTGGGGCGACAGGCAAAGGCGTGAAATGGCGGGTGCCGTTGCCGAGCACGGGGCAGGGCACGCCTATCGTTTCGGGCGACCGCATTTTCGTCACCTCACACGAACCGATTAAGGCAGACACCGAGTTCGGCGCGGGCATTCTCGGTCTGTGTTTCGATGTCAAAACCGGCAAGGAGCTTTGGCGCCGCGCCATTCCCGGCACGCGCACCACGGATCTTTCCAGTCTGTTTAATGATAACACCGCCGCGACGCCTGTGGCCGACGGTAAACGCGTGGTGTTCACCAACGTCGGCGGCACCATCAAGTGCTTTGATTACGACGGCAACGAACTGTGGTCGCACACCTGGACACCCTTCGGCCGGCACCACGCCCGGGCCCACGAACCCATTCTGCACAACGGCAACGTCATCCTCATGCACGCGGCCACCTACGACCTGCCCGTGGAGGCCACCACCAAGGCCGGCTCGAAAAAGTACGGTCGCGAGAAACCCTACTGGACCCATCTGCGGGCGTACGATTTGGCCACCGGCAAACTCGCTTGGCAGGCCGAGGCCGGCACCAGTGTGCACGCCAAATCCATGCTCGGTAAATTACCCGATGGCCGCAGCGTGATTCTGACCGGTCGCGGCGGCGGTCATCAGCCGCCCGAGGAACCGTATGGCATGTCGTTGGTGGACGCGGCCAACGGCAAATCCATTTGGGATGCGCCCGTGGAAAAATTTCCCACGCACCAAAATTTCGTATTCAAAAAGGACGCCGCCTACGGATTCACTGGATCGCACCATTTCGCCTTGGACCTGCGCAAGGGCAAGCCGCAGGCGAAACATCCGTTGGCTGCGGGCGTCACGGTCACGCGCTGGAAGGAAGGCCGATACGTCACCGAGATGGATCAGGCGATCAAGCTCGGGAAAAAGGCCACCACGTACTTCACCAACCTTATCGTGGGCGATTTCCATTATTTCCGCGCCCACAGCGGCTTTCTGATCGGGCGCGTTCAGCTCTCCACCGGCAAAGTCGAATACCTGCAAGTGCCCGCGCAGGTCATTCGTCACAAGAAACGCGCCGCCGAATTACTCTGGGATAAGGCGCTGCCCAATGACATGAAAACGGCCAACGGCTTCCGCGCCACGCAGGACAAGCGCAACGCCGGGAACGGCTGGGGCCACGTCTCCGCCGCGCCGCCGACCGTCGTCGGCAAACACATCTACTGGCCCACCATGATCGGCACCGTCTACGTCGTGGACTGGACGGCACCGCGCCTCAACGAAAAGGCGCTGGTCTCCCTCAGCGACCTCGGTTCGGCGGGCCAAACCTGGTCCCTCGCCTCCCTCGCCTACGCCGACGGCCGTCTCTACGCTCGCACACTCAAGGAGCTGATTTGTTTCCAGACCGCGAAAGACGCTAAATAAGCGAAAAGGGGACTGATGGACTTGTTGTACAAAGAGGAATGCTACCGGATCATGGGAGCGTGCTTTGAGGTGTACAAGGAGAAGGGCTGCGGCTTTTTGGAGTCGGTTTATCAAGAGTGCCTCTCGATGGAATTGGCAGAACAGGAAATTCCATTTGAACAACAGGTGGACTTGGAATTGCAATACAAGGGCCGCCGATTACAGCACAAATATAAACCCGACTTTGTCTGCTTCGGAAAAATCATTGTGGAAATCAAGGCAGTCAATCAATTGGCCGACGAGCATCGGGCGCAGATTCATAATTATCTCAAAGCCACCGGCTACAAGCTGGGTTTGCTTGCCAACTTCGGGCACCATCCCAAAATCGAGTGGGAACGAATCATCCGCGAAAAAATTTAAAACCAATGACCAACAGCATGTACCTGAACAAATCCCCAAAAATAATTTTCGCCCTTTTCGCGTGTTTCGCGGTTACCAGTATTACCGCCAAGGAACGGCCCAACGTGTTGTTCATCATGTCCGACGACCACACGGCGCAGGCCGTGGGCGCGTATGCGACCGTGCTCAAGCCGCTCAACCCTACGCCCACGCTTGACCGGTTGGCAGCGGAGGGCATCACGTTCGACAACGCGTTTTGCTCGAACTCCATCTGCACGCCGAGCCGGGCGAGCATCATCACCGGTCAGTATCCGCATGTGAATGGCGTGACCGATCTCACCGGCCGAATCTTGCCGGCCAAGCAGACGTTGCCGATTCTGTTTCGGCAGGCCGGTTATCAAACGGCCATGATCGGCAAGTGGCATCTGAAGGTGGAGCCGAATTTCGACTACTACAAAGTGCTGCCGGGGCAGGGGAAGTATTTCGACACGGAATTTCGCGTGCAGGGCGACAAGCCGTGGCCCAAGAATGTGGTCACCCACAAGGGCGAGCATTCCTCCGACGCCATCACAGACTCCACGCTGCATTGGTTCAAGACGCAGTACGACAAGGACAAGCCATTCTTCATCTGCCACCAGTTCAAGGCGCCGCATGATTATTTTGAGAACGCGCCGCGCTACCAGAAATACCTCGCCGACGTGAAGATTCCCGAGCCGCCCACGCTCTACGACGTGCCGAGCACCTTCGGCTCCATCGCCACGCGCGGGTACAACGACGAACTGATGCCGCACATCGGCACCTCCATCGGTAAACGCAATCCGCGCCGCTCTTATGCCGTCGACTTAAAGGAGCGTTTCCCCGAGGAACTTCCCGCCGATTACGACGTGGCCAAGCTCTCCGAGCGCGAGACCACGCACCTCGCCTATCAGGCTTACCTGCGCAAATACCTCCGCTGCGTACGCGGCGTGGACGACAATCTCAAGCGGCTCTTCGAGTACCTCAAAGCCGAAGGCCTCTACGACAACACCGTGATCATCTACACCGGCGACCAAGGTTTCTGGCTGGGCGAAAACGATTATCAGGACAAACGCTGGGCCTACGATCCCTCCATGCGCATGCCGTTTATCGTGCGTTATCCCAAGGCCATCAAGGCCGGCACCCGCAGCGACGCCATAGTAGAGAACGTCGATTTCCCCGCGCTCATGCTCGACTTCGCCGGCATCCCCACGCCTGCCTCCATGCAGGGGCGTTCCTTCAAGAGCATTTGCGAAACCGGCCGCGAACCCAAAGGCTGGAAACAGGCCGCCTACTATCGGTACTGGATGCACATGGCCCACCACGATAACCCCGGCGTGATGGCCATTCGCACCAAGACGCACAAGCTCCTCTACTACTACGGTTGCAACTACGACGGCGGTTACCAAACCCCGCCCGCTTGGGAGCTGTACGATCTGGAAAAGGACGCCGGCGAATTGAATAACGTCTACGACGACCTTGCCTACGCCAAAGTGCGCGCCCGCCTGAAGCAACAATTCGCCGATCTGCGGCGGACTGTTGGCGACGACGGCAGTCATTATCCCGCCGCCGAAAAGGTCGTGCAGGAATTCTGGGACTACGACGGCGCCGACCGCGAAAAAGCCCGTAAGATCTCCGCCGCCTACCTCCAACGCCGCCTGCAGGAACTGAAAGCCGGCCAGCACAACACGCGGACTTGGACGGGAAACAAATGATGAAGCTTCGCATTTTAGATTTTGCAATCGGCGCTTTATGGCTGCTAGCGGACTCTCAATCCACCGTCCTGTAATAACACCCGCTCTCGCCGCATGAAACTATCCAAGGAAGATTTTAAAACTTACATGTCTGTAATGCTCAAGGCTTTAGAGCATTGCTAGGTGAACGCTGATCAGGATTACTAACACCTAATATTCGAGTTTTATCCATCAATGTCCCGACTCACTGATCTCATTAGAAAGGCGAAGACCGAAGACCCGCAGCTTGGTGCTGACTTGGAACGCGAGTTTCGCGCCTTGTCGTCGCGGCTTTCATTTGGCTTGAACTTCGAGCGGCATAGGCCGGAAGCGGTTGAGCTTCCTAATCGCCCGGTGCGCAAGGGCGACAAAATTCGGGTGCTGCCGCCACGAGGTGAAACCAAGAAAGGCGATCAAAAGCTCTGGGAGGTCAAAGCCATCCGCAAACGCAAGAATGAGGCCGATCTGGAATTGCCCAATTCGGACGAATCAGAGGCTCAAACCGTAGCCTTGGACGATCTGGTCGTGATTGCGGAGTTTGGAGACACGATTTATCCGGGACTGGTTTCTACGGGAAAAGTTTCACGCGGAAAGGACAAGCCGTGGCACACCGTCATCAATGGCGAAAATTATCATGCTCTGAAGGCTTTGACTTGGACACACCGTGG
>JACNJL010000008.1 GCA_014382585.1 Limisphaerales bacterium
CGCACGAAGGCGTGGCCGAATGAGCCGGTGCCGCCTGTGATGAGGATGCTTTTGTCGTTGATCATTTCAGAAATCATCAGGCGCGAATTGAATGGGTGGTGGTCGGCAGTGCGTTGCGGGTATCGATTACGCAGGGGATCCACTCGGCGAGCTGGGCGTGATCCACGGCATCGTGGGCGGTGGCGATGAGGGCGGCATCAAATGGGCTCATTGCTTCGGCCGTCCACGGGATGGATTGCCGACCGGCGTAGTGACTATACTCGCGGCTGGGGCGGATGACGGGGACGTGCGGGTCGTGGAAATCGACGACAGCGCCTTGGGCTTCGAGTTTTTCCATCAATACGTAGCTGGGAGATTCGCGGTCGTCTTCCACGTTGGGCTTGTAGGCAAGACCGACGATCAGCACACGACTGCCGTTGATTTGTTTTTCCTGTTCGCCCAATGCGGTCGCTAATTTGCCAATTACGTAATCCGGCATAGCGCTGTTCACTTCGCCGGCGAGTTTGATGAAGCGGGCTTCGAGGCCGTGTTGTTTGGCTTTCCAGCTGAGGTAAAAGGGATCGATGGGGATGCAGTGACCGCCGAGGCCGGGGCCGGGGTAGAAAGGCATATAGCCGAAGGGCTTGGTTTTGGCGGCTTCGATGACCTCCCAGATGTTGATGCCCATTTTTTGGTAAATGATTTTTAGTTCGTTTACCAAGGCGATGTTCACGCAGCGGAAAATGTTTTCCAAAAGCTTGGTGGCTTCGGCAGCGCGGCAGCTTGAAACGGACACGAGGGTTTCGATGGCGATGCTGTAAATGGCTTTGGCTTTTTCGAGGCACGCGGGTGTGAAACCGCCGATGACTTTAGGGATTTTGGCAACTTGGCTGTCGGGGTTGCCGGGGTCTTCGCGTTCAGGCGAATAGGCGAGATGAAAATCGGTACCGGCTGTGAGGCCGCTGCCCGCTTCGAGGATGGGGCGCAATTCGTCTTCGGTGGTGCCGGGGTACGTGGTGGATTCCAGCACCACAACGATGCCTTTTGGCAAATGTGGTGCGATGGCGCGGGCGGTGTTGAGGACGTAAGTGAGATCAGGCTCGCGGTTTTCATCGAGTGGGGTGGGGACGCAAATGAGTACGGCCTCGAGCTCTTTGACGCGTGCGCTATCGGTGGTAGCTTCAATTTGGCCAGCATCGCGTTGGGCTTTCACCTCATTAGCAGGAATGTGTTTGATGTAACTTTCGCCAGCGTTGAGCGCGTTGACTTTGGCCTCATCAACATCAATGCCCAACACTTGCGCGCCGGATTTGGCGAATTGAATCACCAACGGTAATCCGACGTAGCCTAATCCGATGATGCCGATTTTCATTTCGTTGCGTTCGCCACAGGTCGGCCAATGGCTTGATATTCCAATCCGGCGGCTGCCACCGCGGCCGGATCGTAAAGATTGCGGCCATCAAAAATGACCGGCTCGTTGAGTGCGTTTTTGATGCGCGCAAAGTCAGGGCTGCGAAACGCTTTCCATTCGGTGACAATCGCCAAAGCATCGGCACCCTCCAACGCTGCGTAAGGTTCATCGCAAAACTCAACGCTTTCCCCCAACATCGCCCGGGCCACGGGCATGGACTCTGGATCGTGAGCGCGCACGGTTGCACCTGCGGCGAGCAGCGAGCGAATGAGCACAAGGCTGGAGGCTTCGCGCATGTCATCGGTATTAGGCTTAAAGGCGAGGCCCCATACGGCGATGGTTTTGCCGCGCAACTCTCCCAATCGTTTTTTGATCTTTGCAAAGAGCACTTCCTTTTGCGCCTCGTTAGCGGCGCCCACGGCCAGGAGAATGCGTGGGGAGTAGCCATTGGCCCGGGCGGTTTGTTCCACGGCGCGCACGTCCTTGGGGAAACACGAGCCGCCATAACCGCAGCCGGGATATATGAACGAATAACCAATGCGCGAATCGGATCCGATGCCGAGACGCACGTGCTCGATGTCCGCGCCGACGCATTCGGCGATGTTGGCCATCTCATTCATAAAACTAATCTTCGTCGCCAGCATCGCGTTGGCGGCGTACTTGGTGAGCTCGGCGGAGCGCACGTCCATCGCGAACACGCGGTCGTGATTGCGGTTGAAGGGCGCGTACAACTCGCGCAATAAATTTTCCGCGCGCGAATCGGCAGTGCCTATCACGATGCGGTCGGGCTTCATAAAATCGCTAACCGCATCGCCTTCTTTGAGAAATTCCGGATTGGACGCCACGCTGAATTCAATCTCCTCGCCGCGCATTTGCAACTCACCGGCAATAGCCGCGCTGACTTGGTCGGCAGTGCCCACGGGCACGGTGGATTTATTCACCACTACGCGATGCTCGGTCATCTGCTGCCCAATGGTGCGCGCAACCTCAAGCACGTATTTCAAATCCGCCGAGCCATCGGCCTTCGGCGGCGTGCCCACAGCCACAAACTGCAATTCCCCGTGCGTCACCGCTTCGGCGACATCGGTAGTGAAACGCAAGCGGCCACTCTCGCGATTGCGTTTGATGACCCCCGCAAGCCCCGGCTCGTAAATGGGAATCTCGCCGTCATTCAATGCCGCCACGCGCTCGGCATCCACGTCCACGCACAACACCTCGTTGCCCACATCCGCAAGGCAAGCGCCGCTGACTAAACCAACGTAACCTGCGCCATAAACGGTGATTTTCATCGGAGAAAAATTATTTTGCGAACCACGGAACCGTCAGCGCCAAGCCTTGTTCCAATGTGTGCGTCGGCGCGTAACCCAAGTCGCGCTTCGCCGCACGAATGCTCGCGAGCGAATGTCGCACATCACCCGCGCGAAACTCGCGGTGCACGGGCTTGGCTTGACTGCCGGTGAGTTTGCGCAACTGTTGATGCAATTGATTCAAGGAAGCGCGCCGGCCGACCGCCACATTATACACATTCCCCGCCGCAGCCTTGGCGGTGGCGGCGAGGAGATTAGCCTGCACAACGTTGGCCACAAAACAAAAGTCGCGGCTGGTTTTTCCGTCGCCATAAATTTCGGCGGGTTTGCCACGCAACAACTCCTGTGTCCAACGCGGGATGACGGCGGCATACGCACCGGCGGGATCTTGGCGTGGGCCAAATACATTGAAGTATCGCAGCCCAACCAATTCCTGCCCGTAACCGCTGCCAAAAACCTGAGCGTATAATTCATCCACCATTTTGCTCACGGCATAGGGCGAAAGCAGCGTGCCGGTGATCGATTCCACTTTGGGAGAAGACTTCACGTCACCATAAACCGAACTACTCGAAGCGTACACAACACGCTGCGCCTTTGCCTTGCGCGCGGCTTGGAGGATATTCAGAAACCCTGTGGTGTTGGGCGCGTGCGTGCCGAGCGGATCAGCGAAAGAACGCGGCACGGAACCGAGGGCGGCTTGGTGCAAAACCAATTCCGCGCCGCGACACGCGCGCGCGCAATCCTTGGCGTTGGTGATGTCGCCTTCGATAAAACGAAAGGCACGCCGTTGGGCGGCGGTGACGCTGGCGCGCACGTCATCCAAATTGCGGGCGTGGCCGGTGGCGAAATTATCGAGGCCCACCACGCGTTGGTTGAGGCGCAAAAGAGTTTCGACCAAGTGCGAGCCAATGAAACCCGCCGCGCCGGTGACGAGCCATTTGCGCGGACGCCGCTTGAGCGCACGTTGAAGTTTTTCGTAAGCGGTCACTTGATAAGCCGTTCGAGCAACGGCAAAAATTGCTTGGCGCGCTTTTGCAATTTGGTGAGGCGCGCGAGGCGTTCTTTGATGAGCGCGTATTCTTCGGGACTGAGTTCGCTCTTTTCGTCGGCCAATGTATCATTGACGTCGGTGAGGCGGCGCTCGGCATTTTGAGCGCGGACTTTAAAAATTTGATCGTACGCCGTACGCACCATATCGCCTAATTCCAACACGGCCTCGAAATAATCCTTCCGCTCCTCCTGCAGCCACACTTTGCGAATGAAGCCCAATGCCAGCAGCTGCCGCGTGCCGGTGCTCACGCTACCTTTGCTGATGGAGATCGCCTCGCCAATTTCCGGGGCCGACATCGGTTCCGGCGCCAAATACAGCAGCCCGTAAATTTCACCCACCGAACGCGGGAAACTCAGCGCCTGCGCCATCCGCCCAAATACATCCACCAACTCCAGCCGCACGCGAGGCAGCGGCTTAGGTAGTGTTTTTCCTGGAATATCCTGTGTGGCAATCGCCATTTGGAAGGGAGATGACCTTAATAGAGAGCCAACTCGCGGGGACGCTTCGCGCCGGTCAATTCGCAAAAAACCGCTGTAAAACGGCCACCCACAACTCAACCCAGCTCAAAATTAGTTTATCTTCAATCTGTTCAAATTAAACTGAACAAACCGAACTGCTAAAAATTAGTGAATCAACGCCGCTTTGGCAAGGGGTTTTTATTCCCTTTTTGCTCTTCATTACACCAATTCTAAATCCTCCACCGACACATTCACCGCGGCGGCTTGACCGATAAAATCCAGCCGCAGCAGCGCGGTGGCCGGGCCGTGACGGTCTTCCACCCACGCTTCAAGCCCCGCGAGCGGGCCGCGCTGGATGAGTACGCGCGTACCCACGCCGATGTTGGGCACAAGCCATACGTCCTCCATCGTTTCGAGCGCCTGCAAAATGCCGACGAGCTGTGCTTCAAACTCATCTTGATCTGGTGGCACCAGCAGGTTTGCGACGTAATCACTTTGCATTACCAACCGCTTCCCCTCCACCGGCAAACGCAAGAACACGTAGCCGGGAAACAGTGGTTTATGGAACGTCACCTCTTTGCCGCGATAGTTACGCACGCTCGCGTAGGTGGGCAACTCGCAGGAATAACCCTCACGGCCGCACCACGCGCCCAGTTTTTTCTCACAACGCGGCCGTGTGTGGGCTACGTACCACGGGTGGGGGAGTCCGACGGACCCGACGGGATGCGTTTCAACTGGCTCCATTTACCAAACCACAATGGGTTTTCCTCCTGCCCAATGATGCGCTGCGGGGGCAGGGGCAGGGAAGCTTCAAAGCCAGAAGTTATCCACTGCGCCCGCGGTGAATAGCTGGGAGTGGACGCCGCGCTGCGCCGCGCGCATGATGCCACGAAGATTGCTATGGCAAGACGTTCCAAACGAAAACAACAGAGGCAAGTGGCGAATCCGTCGCCCGCCCCTGTGGAACCTGAGTCGATCGATGAACCCTCGTTGACCGTCAGCGATGAGCTGGATTCTTCCACGCGTACTGCAATGCGTTGGGGCAGCCGGGCATTGTTGCTGCTGGCAATCCTCATCGCGTGGGGCGCGGGCGCCTGGCTTCGCGCCGAATGGGTGCGCAATGCGGACAAGCCGGAACACGCGGATTACAAATGGGAAGACGGTTATCTGCTCACCACGCACGATAGTTTTTTCTACGCCTCCGTTATCGAACAAGGCACCACCGCCCAGCCCGATCATTTGGTGCAGCATGCTGATATTTATCATCAGGGATTGCTCACCTTGCTGGGTGCCGCGCTGGTGAAAATGGGCGTGAGCCTGCCAATGCTCACCACATGGATGCCCATCCTCATCGCGCCACTCATCGTTGTGCCGGTGATATTAATAGGGCGTCTTTATGGCTCCACGCTGTGGGGGTTCTGCGCCGGGCTGCTGGCAGTGGGGGCCACCAGCTATTTCAGCCGCACCACGCCGGGGTATTTTGATACCGATATGTTCGCCGTCACCTGGCCGGCGATGGCGTTGTATCTATTACTGCGCGCGCATCGGGAAGAATCGCGGGGGTGGCTGTTGGCCGGTGCGCTGGCGTTGATGTTTTATCCATTCGCATACGGCTCAGGCGCCTCGGTCGTCATCGCCATGAGCTTGTGTTTCATTGGGTATCGATTGTTGCTGTTATTATTGGGCACCCTCCACCACCGCAACGTGTTGCCTTGGGGGCCGGATGCAGATCCTGAATTCACCTGGGACGCCGTCCTCCTCGTGGCGTTGGGCGGCTTGTTTTGTATTTGGACACCCGGCAACCTGCTGTTCCAAGCCCCATGGAAAATCCTGATTGGCCTTTTGCTTATAGCCGGTGCAATGCGATTAATGTGGCTCCGAAAACATACGCCAATCGGACTCAGCAAAATCAATCGCATCCTTCGAGGTGCGGCGATTTTCTTTGTGTTGCTGATGCTCTATCTCGGCGGTCCGTGGCATGTGGTGAAACAAACCCTTGGATACTTGCCCGGCGTGCAGGCAAAGCTGGAGGAATGGAGCGGCTCCAAACCCAATGCCAACCCAAATGCGCAACCGGCTCTGCCGGATCTGAAATTCCAACAGGTGAAAAAAACGATCGTGGAAGTGAAAGAAACCCCGTTTTTTGAGGTCAAAGAAAACCCGAGGGAAGCCAATGTAGCTAAGCGCGTGAGTGGATCCAACCGGGGGTTTGTGCTGGCGCTCCTGGGCTTGGTACTGATGATGATTTTATACCCGGAGTTTGTGATTGCCGCCCCCCTGTTAGGCATTGGCATTTATCTGGCCCATATTGCCGGGCACCGATTTACCATCCACGCCGTACCGCTTGCTGCGCTGGGAGCCACTTTTATTCCATTCGGCGTCGTGGAACTCACCCGACGAATCAGCCCCGGCAAACCCAAGGCAATACTTGGCAGCCTGCCATTGAATGAATTTTACAGACGTCACCAAGGTTGGTTTGCCGCGTGGCTTGGGGCGGGATTGCTCGCCATCCCTTTGGCCTATGGATTGATCCGGCCCAACTACGAACATGACCTGCTCTTGGCCCGGGGCCGACCGCCGGTATTGCGGGCACCCGAAGTCGCCCAACTGGCCGAACTGCGAAAAATTTCCAAGCCCGGCGACTACGTACTCACCTGGTGGGATTACGGCAGCGCCGTGTGGTTGTACTCCGGCCGCAACGTGCTCACCTCGCCTTACAATCAAAGCAACGACAACTATATCATCGCCAAAATTTTTAACTCAAATTCTCAAGCCCTCGCCGCAAATCTAGCGCGCCTCTCCGTAGAAGTATTTCACCAAGACGGCCCACCCCGAGGCGGCGCGATGGCGGTGGAACAAATCTTCCGTTCTCCCACCCAGTCGCCCAACGAAATTTTGGAAATCCTCAAGCACCCCGGCTACCCCGTTCCCGGTCGCACTCGCGATGTGTACCTCTACCTGCCCGCGCAAATGATGCCCATCTTCCCCGTGCTGCACCAATTCAGCGAACGCGATCTTGCAACCGGCGAACCCACCTCTAACCCCTCCACCTTCCTTGAGTATACGGCCTGGCAACCCATGGGGAAAAAATCCAACGTCATCGCCGTCGGTCACATAGGCCCCGATGGTAAATCTATGGAGGCCACCGGCTTTTGTGATTTGAAAGCGTTTTTATACATCCAAAAAACTCCGTTCAAGCCCCCGCTCACACCCGCCAACCTTGGCCAAATTACTTTACCCTACTTCTCCATTGAAACCCGCGATAGCAAACGCCTCCACTGCAACCTCAAAACTCTCACCTTGCAAAATGCTACATACGATCTGGCCTTCAACGACCACACCGGCAAAGCCCACGTCGTGCCGCAGGCCAACATCATCGCCGGCTACCCCGCACTCCCGCTCAAATCCATCGAGATCGTCAACCCCCGCCCCGACCGCCCCGGCCACGTCACCATCCAACGCTTCAATCCCGCCGATAATCCCCACAGCCAAACCGCCAACCATCACCTCATTTTTTCAAACGAAAACGGCGGAGCCTACCTGCTCGGCACGCCCAATTACGAATCCAACTACATCCAAATGTTCCTGCTCGGCCAGTACGACCCGCAATTTTTTGAGCCCGTCATCTCCGGCGCCCAAGGCCGCATCTACCGCGTGAAACGCTAGCCACGCTTTGCGCTCGACGCACAGCAATCAGAACGGTACAGAAGGGCTTCCTGCGTGGGGTCATAGCTCAGTTGGTAGAGCGTCGCG
>JACNJL010000009.1 GCA_014382585.1 Limisphaerales bacterium
CGCCCGCCACTAACACCACCGCCGCCAGGCCGCCGCCCCGAAGCGTGGGCTCCGTATGGCTCGACCGATAATTCGGCCGATCCCAACACTTCCAACGCCGCAACAACGCACTCACCGGATGGCACAACGCCCAGCCCAAAATCGCCGCGCCCAGAAAATAAATTGCCCACGTCACGGCCGGCCCTCCGTATAAAGTTTCCACCAACCGGGATTCACCACCGCGTCGGCAAATTGTTCATTCACGCGTTGGTGCAACCCTTCGGCCAAACGCTCGCGCAAATCGTCATCCTCAATTATCGTTTGTATCGCTTCTGCCAACGCCTTTGAATCACGTGGCGCACAGAGCAATCCCGATTCGCCGTCCACCACCACTTCGCGGCAGCCGGGCACATCCGTGGCCACCACCGCCCGTCGCATCAAGCCCGCCTCCAGCAACACCCGCGGCAAGCCCTCGCGATACGTCGGCAGCACCAGCAAATGGCTCACCGCAATTTGTTCGAGCACATCATCCCGTCGGCCAAGCCATTCGCAGCCTTCGGCTTTGCCAAATGCCTCCGCCTCGTTGCGCGTGAAACTTTTCGGATTCCCTACATCCACATCACCGCACAACGCCAGCTCCACCGCCACTCCGCGCCCGCGCAATGTCGCGTGCGCTTCCGCAAATTCCGCCACGCCTTTGTCCTTTAACAAACGACCCACAAAAATCATACGCCAAGGCGGGCCATCGGGTTCGGGTGAGGCTTCCGCGAGGTGGGTATCAATACTGCCGGGCAAACACGCGAGTTGGTTTTCTGAAAGCCCCGCGTGAGCGTGCCACCAATTAAGGTCATCGTGATTTTGAAAAACCGTTATCGCACCCGGCGCGCAAAACGCACGACGCAAACCCCAATCCACCCCGCCACGCAGCAATCTCAATTTCATTGAGTGCGCTTCCTCTGAATACAAACTGCCCATCCCAATCACGTGATTCAACATCAACGGACGCTGCCGCACCCCGCGCATCGCCAACCAACCCAGCAATACGCACCGCAACGAAACGCAATGCAACACATCCGCGCCAAATGTTGAAGCCGTTTCGCGCACAGCCTTTGCAGCGGCCAAGGTTTCCGTTGGGGAAATTTTATCGCGCGATAGCATCATTGGAAACACTTGTAATCCCGCCGCTTCCAATTCCGCCACTGCCTCGCCGGGCGGACAAATCACGCCCACCGTCGCGCCCTGTGCCACCAGCCATTTAGCCAAAGAAAAGCGATGGGCCCGAAAGGCCCAATCTGCTGCCGACACAAATAAAATGCGCGGACTTAGTTTTCCTGTTCCCTCAACCACAACTCCAACACCAGCAACGTGTACTTCAACATCGGCAAGTTTCGATCACCCGCCAGGCGGTCGGCAAGTAAGTCCTGCAAAAACCGGCGACTCACAAACTGCTCCGCGCGCGCGCCTGACGCAAGCGAATCATGCAGCAACTCCCGCCAATCCTCCGCCAGCCAACGCGCCACTGGCGCCTCGAACCCGCGCTTGGGAGCGTTCAACACAGCGGGCGGCAATTCGTTCGCGTACGCTTGGCGCAAAAAAGATTTGGTTTGTCCGCCACCCAACAGCTCGTTGTCCGAAATGCCCGCCGCAAACTCTGCCAACTCGTGATCCAAAAACGGCGACCGCGCCTCCAGCGAATGTGCCATTGTCGCCATATCCATTTTCACCAGCAAATCGCTGAGCAAATTGATGCGCTGATCCAAATGCATTTGCTGACGTAACGGTGAACGACCCGCTTCCATTTGGCCCTCCACCCAATTCTCCGTGGCCCGCATCGCGCCGCCTTGCCAATGGCGTTGCTTATCCGTTTCCAAAAGCAAATCGTTCGACCACTCCAAATATCGCCGCCCTGCAGTTGAGCCAGCCCCGCGCGCGAAGCGTCGCAAAAATCCAAAGCGCGAACGCCGTCCGCCAGCGGGAAGCGCCGCCAAGGCCTTCCACAAAAAACGCGGAACAAAACCCACGCGCCCCAATTGAAACGCCGCAAGATGCCGCCGATAGCCCGCAAACAATTCATCGCCACCATCGCCGTTGAGCACCACCTTCACGTGGCGCGCCGCCGCCCGCGCCACTGCCCAACTCGGCAGCGCGCTCGAATCGGCAAAGGGCTGATCATAATGCCGCACCACCGAAAGCAAATCCTCGCGCGGCGCAATCTCCAGCGGCAACACCTCGTGCTGAACGCCCAACGCGCGCGCCGTGTCCGCCGCCACTGCCGATTCATCCAGCGCGGGGTCGTCCATTTTCACGGTGAAGGTTCGCAGCGACTCACCTACTTCCTTCGCCGCCTCAATCGCCACGATCGTCGAATCCACGCCGCCCGACAAAAACACGCCAACCGGCACATCACTCCGCAACCGCAACCGCACCGATTCCCGAATGTGCTCGCGCACAGTTCCCGATGCGCTGGGTTTTTGATGGCCCCAAAATTTTCGTGTTTTTATTTCGCCGCCCTCGAACGTCAACACCGTGGCGGGCGGCACTTGCTGCACATTTTCGAAAACCGTTTCCGGTTGCGGCACACACCCAAGCGACAAAAAATCATAGACCCCCTGTTCCCGCACCGCCCATTTTGCATTAGGCAACAACGCCCTCAGCGCCTTTAACTCCGAAGCAAACGCCAACGAATCGCCACCCGTCTGCCGAAAATACAACGGCTTTTTCCCAAACCGATCCCGCGCCAAAACCAATCGCTGCTTTCGTCCGTCCCACAAAGCAATCGCGAACATCCCGCGCAAGTGCTCCACAAACCCGTCACCGTATTCCTCGTACAAATGCGGCAACACCTCCGCATCCGTGCGCGACCGCAACGAATGCCCCCGCGCCCGCAACCCCTCGGCCAGTTCCACGTGATTATAAATCTCCCCATTCATCACCGCCACCACCGCACCCGATTCATCCCGCACCGGCTGCACGCCCTCAGTAAGATCAATAATCGACAATCGCCGAATACCCAACCGCACCCCGCTCACGGCAAACTCCCCAGCCTCGTCCGGCCCGCGGTGTTCCAGCCGGTTCATCGCCGCTGCCCAATGCGGCTCCTCAACTTTCGAAATGTTCCAATGACCGAGTATGCCGCACATTTTAGGAATCTCTTTTGCGCGCCCCGCGTTTGGCGCGCGTGATGCGTTGGCTGTGGGAATGCCGCCGCATTCGATTAAACATTGCCGAAGCCCACGCGTCGGGCAAAATTTTTGCCACAAAAAGCCATCCAAAAAATAACCCGAGCGGGTAAGTGGATGGTTGCCGCCGCCATTCCCGCCACGCGCGCCAGAGTGCTCCCAGCCGAAATGCCGCCGTGTGTTTTTTGCGGATGCCACTCCATAACGTGCAATGGCGTTTGCCGGAAAGGCTGAGTAACATCCCGCCCTGCGCCACGCGATAATGGAAGAGCGGTTGCGCCGCCGTAACCCCACGCCAACCCCCGAGCCCAAGACGGATGTTGAATTCCCAATCTTCATAGCCTTGCCGCATCGATTCGTCGTAACCGCCCGCTTCCGTCCACGCGATTTTGGGCAAGAGCAAACAGTACGGCAATTGATTAAGGAAAAGTTGCTCAAAGTGATTGTAGTTTTTTTTGAGCAAGCCTTCAGCTTCGCCCTCGAGAATCATTTGGGGGAAGGCAAATGCCGAACAAGGGGCGGCTTGTTGTGCCTCGAGAAGTAGGGCTACGGCGTTGGGTTCAAGCCAGTCGTCGCAGTCGAGCGGAAGGATAAATTCGGCACGCGCCTCACGAAAACCTCGGTTGCGCGCGGCGGGCAAGCCTCCGTTTTCCTGATGCACGACACGGATGTCTTCGCCGAGGCCATTGAGAAACTCTAACGTCTCCGATTCAGTGGAGCCATCGTTGACGATGAGGATTTCAAGGTTGGGATGCGTTTGCGCGCGCGCGCTGTCGAGGGCTTGGGCGAGATGCGCGTGAGCGTTGTAACAGGGAAGAATGATGCTGACGAGCGGCGCGCTCATTGGCGATCGCTTTCGATGCGCTCGCAACACATCCAAATTTCGCCCCATAACGTATGCGTCACCGTTGGCCGCAAACCCGCGGCGGCCAGTTCAGCATTCAGTTCGTCAAGCCGATGCTCAATAAAATGTTCCGCATCGGAAAAAAATTTGAGACCCAATTCCTTGCGCATCGGCATTTTCCAATCGCGCTCAAAGTGCGGCACGCGAATGAGTACGCGTTTGGGTTGGGCGTTTTCCAAAATAGCCTTTAGGAAATTTACGCGATCCTCAATGTGTTCCAGCACGTTGGACAACACCACCGCTTGCCACGGGCCATCGGGCAGCGAATCGCACACGTCGGTTTTCACGAAGGACAAATTATCCGGATTATCCACTGCACGGGCTTCGGCAAGCCGGCCCTCATCGCGATCCACCCCCACCACTTCGCAGCCCTTCACGCGCGTGGCGATGCTGCGGGCCACCGCACCCACGCCACAGCCGATGTCCAACACGCGCGCGCCTTCGGGAATGTGTTCCACAAAAAAATCGTGATAGCGCGTGAGGCGGTGCTTCGGATGCACGCCCTCGCCAAATGCCACGGCGCGTTCGTTGGTCACCCAATCCAGGCGATCTTGAAGCCGCAGCATTTGCGCCAAACCGCCCCGCGGTTCCCCGCGCGAATCCAAAATGAACAATCCCGTGAGAATCCCTTCACGCCAACGTGCCGGCAACAACCGCCAAGGCCACGACAACGCATTGGCCACTGCCAGCAAACAGTTTTTGCGGGAAGCATTCATTTCAATAATTGCTCAAACACTTCGCGGTGGCGTTGAATCCACGGCTGAATGTCGAACCGTTCCACCGCCCGGGCGCGCGCGGCTTGGCCCATTGTTTTGCGCTGTTCAGCAATTTTCAACATTCCTTCGCCCATCGCTTCCGCCGTGGGCGGGTGCGGCGTGTCCCAATCTTCGGGAGACTCCAATCCCACGCCAGCCTCCGTGCCCACGAGTTCAGGCACCCCGCCGTTTGCGGAAAACAAAACCGGCAATCCGCACGCCATCGCTTCCAGCACAGCGTTCGGGCATGCGTCCTGATGGGTGGTGAGCAGAAATACATCCGCCGAGCGATTCACGTCCGGTGCCTCCACCTGCGAATAGGGGCCAGAGATTTTCACGAATTTTTGCAAATCCAATGCATCGATTTGTTGCCGGATTTCCAAAAGTGTTTTGGAATCAAATTGACCGGCAACCGTAAGGTGCGCATCGAGCCCCGCATCCCGCGCGGCGCGTAATCCTGCCACCGCCACCTCCAGCCGATACCGATGATGATGCCCGAAACGGCCGGTGACCAGAAATCGGACCGGCCCACCAGTGGGAGGAGATTCGGTCGGCGCAAATCGGCTTGTGTCCACCGCGTTGTGCAACACTTCTCCGGCCCCATCGCGTACACCTAAATGTTTGTGCGCAGCGCGCCGACAATATTCACTCTGGAAAAAAACGTGATTGGCCGCGTGAAAGGCGCGCGCCATCCGCCGATTTTCTGCACGCCAGTCGCCGCCAAACCATGCGGGATAAAACGTGCCGTTTTGATTATGAACAATCGGCGTGCCGCGCCGCCGCAACCGCGCCAAGGCAGCGCCAGAAAGATGCGGCGCGCTGCTCAGCGAGTAAATCAAGTTGAAGCGCCAACCCGCCTCGGGGAAATGTTCGCGCAACCGGCGCACCTTCACCCGCGGCCCGCCTGCGCCATCCGCGCGCGCGCCGCCGTAATGCACTGCAATTTTGCGCGAACCCGAGGCCAAGCCATTCGCCCACACGCGCGCGCCGCACAGGCCACCATAAATTCGTCGCGCCATCCGCTTAGCCAATAATGCATCAGACTGCTTCATCCAACAGCGGTTGATAAACCTCCTCCCAATGCCGCCGCGCAACGACTTTCCAATCGCAAGGCAATACCACCTCGTGCGCCTTGGCAGTCAATTGCCCGCGGGCGACTTCATCCAAAGCAAGAATCGTTTTTGCACGATCCACCAGCCCATCAACATCCTCCGAAGCCGCTAGGCCGCCGGTCACCCCATCCACAATCAAATCCGGTGCCATCCCCACCGCCGTAGAAACCACCGGCACCCGAGCCGCCATACTTTCCATCAGGGCCATCGGCCCGCCCTCCTCGCGGGAGGTCATCAAATACAAATCCAGCGCGTGATACAATTCCAGCAAGCCGGCGCGTGCGGGAGGATAATGGTGCTGAAACGGAATGCCACGCGCCCGCAATCCGGCTTTCACAAACCCGCGTGCGGGGCCGGAAAGCAAAACCTCCACCGGCAACTCCTTGGCCAGTTGTTCCACTGCATCCAAAAATACATCCGGCCCCTTGATGGGTTTAGGTTCCAAGCCATCGCCCCAGCCGACCCCGTCTTTTTGAAAAGATCCGACCACGATTGCTTCGTTGGAAAAGCCAAATCGCGCACGGGCGGCCGCGCGGTCCTCGGCCATTGGCGGTGTGAACATCGCCATATCTGTGCCGATAGGGATATGCACGATTTTATCTGAAGCCACGCCCCAATCCATCAACCGCTGGCGAACGATACCCGCCGAAGCAACGATACGGCGCAGTTGAGGTTCCGTTTTCAAAAAGCGATCGATGTGCTTTTCCACTGCCAGCCCGTCCTCCGGTTTACCGTGAAAAAAAGAAGCCACCGGCTGATTTGTGCGCGACAAATGTGGGGCCCAATCCACCCACATATATTGAGAGCCAAAATGTGCCACGCGATGAATCAACCGTTGCGGAGCAAGCGTGGTGGCCATTTTGCCGCGCACCTCTTCGGATAAACCATCACGAATCCCTTCGCCCACCCAACGAATCGCCCAGTCCGCATTCTCCACCACAAACTGCACCGGCGGGCCGTTCCCGCGATTACCCATCACCCCTGCCACACGAAACGGCATCGATTGAACACCCATTTTGATGGATCTCAACGCACTTCGCATCACGCGTTGCCAGCCGGTTTTCGAGCCACGCCCAGCAGCATATGAGCAATCCACGAGGCGGGGATGAATGGGGCCATTACCGCGCTTAGCCCGCGCGTGAGCAGCCATTCATACGGCAAAAAAAACTCGTGATGCAAACAGCGCAACACGCCCTGCCGTTTGTGGATCGGTTTCAATGCCTCCACCTCAAAGCCCACTTTCCCTAACTCGCGTGCCCATTCGGCGCGAGTGAAACGATACTGATAGAACCGCTCTTTCAATTTAGAATCAGCAGGTTTAGCAAAAGTACCCTTCGTGCTCATCCGCAAATTATCAAACGGCACCGACGCAAACAACAAGCCGCCCGGCTTCAAAATGCGAAACGCTTCCCGCAGGCAATTGCCCGGCCCATCTTCGAAATGCTCAAACACTCCCCACGAAAAACAGACGTCAAACGTATTTTCCTCCATTCCGGTATCACGAATATCGCCCACCTGAAAATCGTTGTCCGGAAAACGCTCAGATAACTGCTCCACAGTTTTACGGCTAATATCCAAGCCCGTCACCTCAAACCCTTCACGATCCAAAAACAAAACCCAGTCCCCCAACCCACACCCCGCATCCAACAACCGGCCCTTCGGAAGCGCATCCAAATAACTGCGCATCACCCCATACTCATCCTGCCGCGCTACCTTATCAATTCTCCCCCGAGGGCCGCCTTCCTGTTCCCAAACCTTCGTCCAATACGCCTCGACGAATGCCGTTTCCTCCGTGGCAGAATCTAGAGCCTCAATGAAATCAATACGCATTAAATAGGAATCTGATTTCGCAACACCGTCCACGGCTCACGCCACAAGCGGCGACGGGCCACGATTTCGTCGCGTTCCGAAACCAGTTGCTCAAACAACCCGATGTACTCCCGGCACATACGCTCCGCAGTATGGGGGTATCCTTCTAATGCAGCCCGCCACCGATCATACTCCGCCATCATCCGCTTCAGCGCGGAAGGCAGATCCTCGGGACCGGAGAATTCAACTCCAAATCCATCACAGTATTCGGGCAGCGCACCACTGCTCCGATAAATTATTGGCAACCCGCAAAGAGCCCCTTCAACATGATGCATACCGGACGGTTCGTTAATCGAGCCCGTGAGATAAACGTGATGCGAAGCGAGCTCATCCGCCAGCGCTTGACCGGACATCGGTGGCAAGCAGCGGGTATTCGAAAGAACACACTGCGGCGGCAAGTTTCCGACATAGGTAAACTGAACACGCTCACGCCATTCCTTCGCCTCCAATAGAGCATCCATTTTCTCGTAAACATCCGCGCCCTTCAACCGGTTCCCGCCCCAATGATGGGTGACAATTTTCATAGGGGTATCAGGTTGCCACAAATGATGCTCCAACGGCTTGAACAGAGCAGTGTCCGCCCCACTCAAAATCACAGACGAAGGGCGGCCCGTTCGCCAAACATTTAAATCACGCAACCACGAAGCGACGAAAACCGTATGATCGGCAACATAATTCGCGCGCCTCAAAAGGCGATTCATTTGGCCGGTTCCTTTGCGCTCATCGCATTCGTTAATGCGATGCACCACCACCGCGCGCGGATTGCAAAACTGCAAATACCGCAGCACTGTCCCTGCATGAAACGAGGCCGAAGGACTGCGCCCGCGCACTTCCGTCAGCAGGATCAAATCAACATCCCGCGCGTTCAACCCAAAGCAAACCTGATGACCGTCGATCTCAAGCGCAACCGCCAGCGCCTGAGCAAACTGGTTGCCGCCCCCCCATGGCCCTTCCTGAAGGTGATACCCAATGGCGACCTTCATGCCGGTTGGATCAAACTCTCCGGCTCAAAAATACGCTCACACGCATCGGCCATGGATTGAGTGTTCAAGTGAGATCGCACCTGTTCTCTCGCCAATGCGCCCAATTGAGTGGCCTCATCCGAGTTCGCCGCCAATTCTTTAACTGCCCGTTTGAGTGCCTCCGGCTCACTCGGTGACACGAGCTTCCAGTGCCGGTTATCCCGCAGCAAATCACGATCCCATAATCCGGCAATGTCACTCATAATTACCGGTCGTCCACACGCCATGGCTTGCAAGCAAACACTTTGGCCGGCGGGCTGGATGGTATTGCGAAGCGGAATCACTACGCACAGTGCCTGCTGGTAGAGTTTCAAGATTTCCTGATCCGACAAAGTTTGCTTTCGCCAATCTCCGCGGATCACTTCTACATTGGGTACTGCGATGGGCACGGGAAGATTGGTGACGATCTTCAATGCTGGCATCGTTTCATCCCATGCCTCCACCAGAGTTTTCCAATCGCGATTGGCGTCGTTACCGATTGCTAAAACAAATTTTTCGGCAACCGCACCATCCGGAGCAGGTTTCCAAAATTGGGTGTCCACCCCAAAAGGGATGTAATCAATTGTCCGCTCAGGGAAAAGCTTCGCCAAATGCGCTTGTTCTGATTTCGAAATGGTGACCACGTGAATGTGCTCCAACACTTGTCCGATTCTGCGAAGCTGCCATCTACTGGGTGACAATGGCAGCAGCCCCATCGCCAACAGCACCACGGGACAACGCACCCACCCGCGCGCACGCCCCAGCCCCAAGGCCAGACCCAAATTATTTGTGGTAGCGATCAGTAGGCCCTGGGTGGGCAACCGTTTTTGGACGCTTTTTTTTGCCAATCCCATTGCCATACCGATGGGCAGGTGACCGCAGAACCGGGCAAATTTGTTGACCAGCGTTGGGCCCGGCTTGAGAGGCGGAGCCATTTCTAAATCAGCATCTTCCAGTAAACCAGTATTCCAGCCGCGTTCGCGCAACTCGGGCAGGCCATAAAAAAATTCTGTGGGAGCGCGGTCGGGGGCTTCGAGCCGTTCGCGCCGGCCGGATCGGAACACCCACGTGGCTCGGCGTTCACTCATTGGATGAACTACGACTCAACAGGAATTCCGCCAGCTCGAGATCCCATTC
>JACNJL010000010.1:0-6557 GCA_014382585.1 Limisphaerales bacterium
TCGACACGGTGGGGGTCACAGGTTCGAGCCCTGTACCGCGCACCATCGTTTACTTACTTCTGCGGAGCAGGCCCCGGCGCGTTGGCTTCGGGGTTGACGTAGGTGTAGGTGCCACCGTTTTCCTTGGCGATGATCATCAGCAAGGCCTCGCCGCGGCGGCCGCGGATTTCGTCGCCGAGGCCGAGGGTGTTGACTTTGATTTCTTTGCCGGTATTGAGTTGCTTAACGGCCTCCATCACTTTCGGATGAAACTGTCCATCCGTGAGCAGCCAGATTTCCGTGGGCTCATGGCCAAAAGCGCCTTCCAGCGCGGGGATTGGATCGGTGCCGCCTTGGGCATCGCGGGTGCTTAACCAGTCGGCCATACGGCCGATGTTGTCCGGTGAGGCGTCAAGCATCGCACTGGCGGGCATCGCGTCGGCTTCACGATTGAAAAAGTAAATGTAAAATTTACTCCCCTCTTCCATTTGTTGCAGCGTATTCATCAACGCCTTTTTGGCGACGGCCAAACGGTCGCCGCGCATGCTGCCTGATTTGTCGATGAGAAAAATATACCGGCCGTTGGAGGAGCCTTTGTCGACGTTGAATCCACCTTCGCCGAACACCACGCCGGCGATGTTGGTGGTGGCGCCGATGCCGGGGGCGGCGGAGGCGTGGGTGGCGGCATTGGCGTACACGGCCATTTCTTTGGCACGCGGTGTTTGATGTTCGTGCGAGGCCAGTTCCACGCGTGCGAGGCGCGGCAGGGCGTGGGTGGAATCCCAAGCCGGCTGCCACTGCGCATCAGCCCCGTGCGGGCGGAGATTGATGAGAAATTGCGTGACCTTCGGCAGCAACACCGTGCGGTGCATGCGCGTGAAGGAATTGGTGTCGGCCAAAACCGCTTCCTGTTTGAGGACCAATTGATGGCCGCCATCGGGTGCGGGCTCCACAATGAATTGCACGCGGCGCAACGGGGAGTTGCCCAGTGCACGGTTGCCCCAAAAACCGGGGGGCACGCGGGTGACCAATTCGAGCTGGCTGAAGCCTTCCGCCCCTTGCCCGGCAACAAATTGGCCCGGGCCACGCTGGCGATACCACGAGGTGCCGGCGAGGGCATCGGCCAGTGCGCGCAGAGCCATGCGTTCACGTTGGGTGTTGTCGGCAGCTTCCGCACCGGAGCGGGTGGCCGTGAGCAAAGAGCCAAATACGCCAAAGATCAGGGTCATCACCAGGGCCAATATGGCTACGGCGACGAGCACTTCCGGCAAAGTAAAGCCGGCTCTGGATGGATTGCGTGCCACGGGGACGATGGAAAAATTACCGTAAAACGCGAGTGCAGGCAAGCGGAGAAGGATTCAAAAAATCACACCTCCACCATTTCACCTGGCGCGGGTTGATGGATGATTAATTTCGGCAGGCGATCGCGCAGGGTTTGCTCCATCCAATCGCGGGCCTCGGGTTCGCCGTGGCCGAGGAGGACGGTTCGCGGGTTGAGGCGTACGGCGAATTCCACCAACTCCTCACGCTCGGCGTGGGCGGTGAGGTCGTAGCATTCCATTTCGCAATGGCGCGCTAATGTGCCGCCGCTGTCGCTGAAGTGAAACATTTCACCGCGAGCGGCGGCGCGGAGTCGGCCTGCGGGGGTGTCCGGCGCGGCGTAGCCGACGAAGTGAATGGCGTGATTTTCGACCGGTGCCATGCGCACCGCCAGTTCGTGGGCTGCCGTGTGCTCGCTCATCATACCGGCGGTGATGACGAAGAGCTGGCCGTCGAGTTTGATTTTGTTCAGATCCCGCCGCTCGAGTACGCGAAGATCCAGCGCCTCATGTAGATTTAAATCCGGCCGCCGATTGGGCGCGCGCCCGGAGACGAGGTCATAAATTTCCGTGAACACTCGACCGAGTCCGCCAATGTAAACGGGCTGCTTGCGCAGCTCGCCGCGTTGCATGGCCAGCGCGAGCATTCCCAAAACTTCCTGCGTGCGGCCGAGGGCAAATACCGGCACGAGCACGCCAGCGTTGCGCTCGAGCCCGGCGCGGATGGCGTCTAAAAAACGCTTCGCTTCTTCGTCACGCGTGAAGCCTTTGGGTGTTTCAGTGTTGCCGCGGGTGGTTTCCAAAATGAGCACATTCGCTTTCACGCCATCGAAATCCGCCTTGGGCGAAAGGGTTTGGTCGTGGAAACACACGTCGCCTGAATAAAACAAACTTTCCTTCCGGTGCGCCACGCGTATGCCCGCGGAGCCCAGCACGTGTCCGGCGTGGTGGAAGGACAGCGTGGGCGAATCCCCTTCGCTCGCGAACGCGCCCCACGGCTCCACGTGACCATATTTAAAGCCCTGGAACAAATAGGAGAACTCATCGATTTCCTCGTGGCTGTACAGCGGGTACTCCCAAATGCCCTGCTCCACGCGCTGGCGTTTCATCACGTTTACTGAATTGTGCAGCACGCGTTCCACGATGAAATAGCTCGGCTCCGTCATCAACACCCGCGCGCGGGGAAAGTGCCGGAGCGCAACGGGCAGCGAGCCGCAGTGATCGTGATGGCAATGGGAAAGCGCGATGGCCTCCACTTCGGCATCGGCCACCTGCGAATAACGGGGTAATCCTTCGGCACCTTCCATGCCCGGATGCGTGCCGGCATCAAGCAGGATGGTGTGGCCGCCAGTTTCCACAAGCCACGCGCTGGCCCCGATGGTGTCGGCGGGGTTGAGGTTGGTCACACGCACAACGGCAGCCTAATGTCGCAGGCGAAGGCACGCGAGCCATTTGCCTGCCTTGCTTCATCCCGCACACGCGGTTAGCCTGTGCGCGCATGCGATTGTTGGACCGCTATTTGCTGCGCGAATTATTCGTGCCGTTGTTTTACTGCCTGCTCGGCTTTCAGATTTTCTGGACTGCGTTTGATTTGTTCAGCCAGATGGATGTGTTTCAATCCGCCAACATGGATGCGGGCGACATGGCGCGTTATTATTTGCTGCAAACCCCCGAACTGCTAACGACCGTGCTGCCCATTGCGCTCTTGCTCGCGCTGCTGTACACGCTCACCAATCACGCGCGCCACAACGAGTTGGTCGCCATCCGCGCGGCCGGAGTGAGCTTGGCCCGGCTCAGTGTGCCTTACTTCGGGGTAGCATTAGTGCTGGGTGGCGGGCTATTTCTGGTGACTGAATTTATCGCCCCGCGGGCAACGGCCGAGGCGTCGCGTTTGGTCAAAGCCGCCGGGGATACTAATTCGGTGTGGCTGGCAAACCTCGATTTTCGGGACGATTCCAAACAGCAAGTTTGGCACATCAAACGCTACAACCCCGCCACCGGCGAGATGGAGCAGCCGGCGGTGGATTGGGTCGAGCGCGATGCGCGCTATGAACTGTTTGCCAGCCGCGCCGAATGGAAGAAAGGCACGTGGGTGTTTTATGATGCCCAATTGCAAATCTACCGGCCTCCCGCCAATGACCTGCCGCAGTTGCTGGTGACCAACGTATTAACCGGCCGGTTCATTGGCGGCTCGCCCGCGCAATTGCAGGCGGAAATCAGGGTGACTCAAATGGACAAAATCATGGCGGCCAAGCGCCTTCGCCTTTCGCTGGGCGAAATAATGGAATACCAAAAACTACATCCCGAAATGAAAACGGATCGCGCGGCGCTGTTAAAAACCCAATTTCACGGACGGTTGGCCCAGCCGTTCACGTGTCTGGTAGTGGTGTTTGTGGCGATCCCCTTTGGCGCGATGGGCGGACGGCGAAACGTGTATGCGGGGGTGGCGGGGAGTGTAGCCATTTGTTTTTTTTACTTCGTGCTGTTGCGGTGGGGACTGGCACTGGGCACGGCCGGTCACATCCCGGCGTTGCTTGCGGCGTGGCTGCCGAATCTCGTTTTTGCCGGGGTAGGAATAGTGTTGATGCGAAAGGTGCCATGAACTTGCTGCCGGAACAAATGACACGGTTGTACGACAGCGTGCGGGCAATTCATTCCACGCTGGAACCGGAGGCGGCATTGCGTTTGGTGGTGCGGGAGGCGGTGAGTTTGGTGCGGGCGTCGAGCGGTTCGTTGGTGCTGCTGAATCCAAATACCGGATTGCTGGAAACCGAGGCAGCCGAGGGTTTGCCGGAGCCGGATCCCAATACACGCCTGGAGGCCGGTGTCGCAGGTTGGGTCGTGCGCCACGGCAAATCGTTGCGCGTGGGGAATGCAGGAGGCGATGAGCGCTGTGCCGGCGGGCGGCCGGGCGTGCATAGTGAGTTGGCGGTTCCGTTGCGGATGGAAGGCTCGGTGCGATCGGTGCTGCGGGTAGATGCCACGGAGGTGGATGCGTTTTCTGAAACGGATCAGGCGCTGCTGGAGGAACTGGCGGTGCACGCCACGCAGGTGATTCATAACACGTGGCTTTATGAACAGCTGCGCCAACGGACGGAGTTGTTGGAATCACTGGTGAGCGTGGGGCAGACGATCAACCGCACGCTGATTCTCGATGATGTGCTGGAGGCGATCACGCGCGAAGCGGCGGGACTGGGCCGCGCGCGCGCGTGCTCGTTGCAGTTACTTGATGCCAGCGGCGAATGGCTGGAGGTGCGCGCGCAACACGGCGCGGGCAGCGATTACCAGCAACGTCCGGCGCTGAGCGTGGCAGAAAGCTTGATGGGCTCGGTGGTGCGCCGTCGCAAGCCGATGCAGGTGGGCGACCTGCAAAACTCCGCGCAATATCAGCACGCCGAAATCGCCCGGCGCGAAGGATTTATTTCACTGCTCAGTGTGCCATTGGTTTATTCGGAAGATTGCCTGGGCACGCTGAATGTTTATACGGACACGCCGCATGTTTTTTCAAATGAAGAAATGAGCACGCTGGCGGCACTGGCGGAACTCTCGGCGGTGGCGATTGAAAAGGCGCGGTTGTACGAACGCACGGTGGATGGCGAGGAACAACTCCGCCGCAACGAACAGCTCAGTGCGCTGGGATTATTGGCGGCGGAAGTGGCGCACGAAATTCGTAACCCGCTCACGGTGATGAAGATGTTGTACCACTCGCTGAATTTACAATTCCCTGAAGGTGATCCGCGTTGTGAGGATGCGCGGGTGTTGGGTGACAAGATGGATCACCTCGACCGCATCGTGGACAACATCGTGAACTTTGCCCGCAACGCCGAGCCGCGCATGGCGCCGGTACACGTGCCGACATTACTCGACGATCTTGCGTTACTCACGCGCCACAAACTTCAGCATCATTCCATCCAATTGGAACGCGATGATGCACCGGAGTTGCCGCCGGTGAAAGCGGATGCCACCCAACTTTCGCAGGCGTTCCTCAACGTGATTCTCAATGCCACCGAGGCGATGCCCGAGGGCGGCACATTGCGCATAGCCACCGCGCGCGAGGGCAACGAACTGCGCGTGGCCTTTGCCGATACTGGCCCGGGGATGACCGATGCCCAACGCGAACGCGCCTTCACCGGCATGCTCAGCACGACCAAAGAAAAAGGCGGCGGACTCGGCCTGGCCATTGTGGCAAAAGTGGCTGAAGCCCACGGTGGGCGGGTGGAATTGGAATCGGAGGAGGGGTGCGGCACAAAGATTACGCTATGTCTGGCGGGGGAATAAATCCAACGCTGACGATCCCGGCCGAACGCGGGTATGCCAATGCAATTTCGCGTGGAAGGGTTCATTGAAACGACGCATACCCACGTCGATTCAGTCGATTATGATAATTTGTGACCAACTTGCGGTTGCTCCTGTGCGGAGTGGCGATAAACTAATCGGCGTGATCGGTAGATATTTGAAAATGGGCGCGGCCATCATGACGGCAATGTGTGGGGTCGGCTGCGGGGATGCCGGGCCGGACACCGAGGCTGCACGCCAGCACGCCGCCATAATTGCCAAGCTCAAGGCGGTGGATCAGGGCATCGGGTCGACTGCGGATGTGGCGGATGCCTTAAAAAAATATGAGGCCGCAGCTTCGGAGATTCAGATATTCATCGAACAGTTTCCTAAGACGGACGAGGCGCGGGAATTGGCAAAAGTGCGGACGTGGCTGGAGGACGAGAAGGCCCGGTTGCAAATTATTCAGGAGGCGAACAAACCGGCGCCTATCCCATCGCCCGATTTATATAAATAAAACGCTGGCGATTCGAGTTGTCTTGCGCAAAACAGCGCGATACACTTTCCGTATGCAAATTTGGGAACACCGCCAATTGGACGTACCGGAAAAAGAGATGGAGAAAGTGCTCCAAAATTTCGGGGAAAACGGATGGGAGCTGGTGAGCGTCATTGACGAGACAATTGATCCCAGTCGACAAGCTGATCGCCGAATGTACCGGCTGTTTTTTAAACGAGCCGCAGGCGAGGGCATGGCGGATTAGTCAGCCGGCGAGCCGTCGGCGTTCCAGGAATGGAGCGGCACGGGGCTGCCATCCTCATCCCAGGCGCGCACAAAAACGCGCACTCCTTTGTCGTATTTTTCCTCCCATCGTATGGAGTCCTCCTCGTGAACGATGCTGCCGGTAAAAATTTTTCCATCGGCGTTTTCATGCCACAACCCGTCGTCCAACCGGACGATGGATGTGGGCTTAGACTGTATGGTTT
>JACNJL010000010.1:6696-16036 GCA_014382585.1 Limisphaerales bacterium
TGGTTTTTTCTGCCGGGGGCTTTTTGGAGCATCCTCCCATGAGGAGCAACGTCGGAAAGCCCCAAATTAGTATGTGAATGAAGAGCTTCATTGGATGACCAATCCCGGTGAATAATATTTCAGTTGCTTGACCGCTTCCTTGGATAAGCGCGTGCGGCCGATCTTAAGCATGCGTAGGCTGCCCCAGCCCGCTAAGTGCCGCGCAGCGGAATCCGTGATCTCCGTGTCCGTGAGATCCAGCACGCGCGGCTGGAAGAGCACCGCCATGTGCTCGAGATCCGTATTTGTAATGCGCGCGTGCGCAAGGTTTACCGTAATCACTTCACCGGTAACGGGATGGCGCTCAAGTTTTCCGCCCACGGAATTCAGAGCGGCTTCGGAATCCATACCGTTAGTGCGCAATGCCACTGTGAAAGGGCCATTCGCGGCTGCCTTGAGTTGAGGTTTGGGCAATGGCAGTGGCTGGTCGACTAATGAGGTGAACAGGTTGGTGAAAATCATATTTGCCTGCCACGCGTCGAGATCTTTCCATCGGAAATTCGCCGGGGCCAAACGCGTGCTGCTCAGGTAGGGCGGCCGGGCATGCGCGCCAAGTGTAGGATCAATCCCCAAGTACCACGAGACCGGCTGGTACGGGACCGTTTTCCGATACAACGGATCCGCGCCATTGGGCCGGGTCCGGATAAGGTGGGCGCGGTGGGCTTGCGTTATCCCCTCCCGTACTGTGTGATCTCTGGCGGCAAATTGCTGCACCTGCAACAGGCGCGCGCGTAGCAGTGCGGTTTCGCCGGTGTGATACGATTCCGCGCGCTTCTTGGCGAGGTCATCCATCTCCAATCGCGTGAACGCCAGCCATTGATTCACCAATATAAATCGCTCTGCATCGGTCACCACTTGTTTGCCGCGTATGGCCGTCAATAAACGATGGAATTGCTCGCGGTTGGCATCCACAAAGAGATCCAAGTCATTGGCCTTCTTGGGTTGAGCCTGAATTTTGTACCAACTCTTCCAGCCCTTGAGCAGCATTGGGATGCCCTGGGGCCAATTGGTTTGAACATTTTTCGCCCAATTAATGCTGCGCTCAAATTGCCACTCGCTGTCTGATTTTGCCTGCAACAGTGCCGCGCGGAAATACGGTTGCGCAGAAGGGTTTCCCAAAAAAAAGTCGACCAACGATTGCGCCAGAAAATAACCGACGCCTACATCGCCGATGACCTTTTCCCAATCATCATATTGTGTGGACGCAATGAAATCCACAAACTGCTCCGTGCTCATCTTTTGCACCAAATCCATGTAGCGTTGATATTGGCGCATGTTATCAATTTTCTTTTGCACGCCTAAATGTTGTTTGCGGTTGGAGTACCACTCTGGCAAACCTTCCGAAAGCCACAGCGGCATCACCCCGTAATTCGCCGCATGCACGGCGTGGCACATTTCGTGCAACAGCGTCGGGACGATTTCCCACGGCAACTCGTGGTTCCAATAACACACAATCGGGGTGGGTATTTGCGGCTCCATCCTCCGGTCATTCTGTTGGTTGACCCGCACGAGGATGCGCGTGTAGCCCAGCGTGCCCGGGCCCACGGTGCTGCCGTTGGCCGCCGAGTACTTCCGGTACGCCTCAAAGTTGGGCAGGAAATCAATTTTGTAATGAAACCCTTTGGGTACCGTGATGCCAATGGCGCGGTACTTGGTAATCAACAATTCTCCTTCTCGCGCAATATATTGCGCCAACGAAGGTGGAATAGCCGAACCGTGCGTGTTCATATACACTCGGCCAAACCGCTGATAACCCTGCTGGCCAAAGGCAGCGGGCGGCAACAACCACACCACCAAAAATGCAACCGCACAAACACCACGCACAAGGCACATTCGTTTGAATCTAATATCAATCATCATCAATAATCAACGGCATGGTGCGGGGTCGGTTCAATCTACCACTCCCCACCCCGACCCGCAACCGTCAATTAATTAAATAAATAACAAATACCTGAAATGGTTTTTCAATGGCGTGGAAGACCGTTGCGGTTGACCGAAGTTGTGCTAACAATTGCGTGCCAAATCCGGATCGATGGATTGGGTTCAGGCGTCCACCTGTTGGAGATCGGGAGTTTTCCTCCCGGTGGCTCTACCCCTGTGGTTTCGCTGCGTAGGCCGGTCAGTGAATTTTGCTATTCACCCTCAACATCACCCACGGGCGCAAGGATGGCCGCTCAAGACGCTTACGCGCGAACTTTGACTCGTCTGATTTTCATTATCCCCTAATTTCCCTTGATGCAGTAGAGATGCTTTTCCCCGCGCAGCAGAAGCTTGCTGTTCACCGGCACCGGCGAGGCGATGATGCGCTCGCCCATGTCATTCTCCGACAATAACTTGAAGCCGCCACTAATTCCCGCGACAAACACCGTGCCGTCCTCGCGGGCGGAATAAATCTTGCCGTCGCCGATGGACGGGCTGGAGTAGTAGCTCGCGCGGTTTTTGGGGAACTGACCCTTCCAGATCGTCTCGCCCGTCTTCGGGTTCGTGCACAGCACCTCGCCGCGGTCGCGCACGGTGTATACGCGGCCCTCATGCGCGGCGGGCGTCGGCACGAAACTGCTCGCGCCCGTTTCCCACGCGCGATGCGAAGCCGTCACGTCGCCCTTGCCGTTGAGCTTGATGCCCGCCAGCTTGCTGCCGCGCCCGTAGGGCACCACCGCCATATCGCCTACCTTCACGAAGGACGACACCACCACCCAGTTGCCGCGCTTTTGCGGATTAAAACCCGCGCAACTCCAGAGAATTTTCCCGTTGGCCGCATCGTGCGCCGTGAGTCGTTCCGCGCCCCACACCAGCAACGCCTCGCGTCCGTTTTGCTGCGTGACCAACGGCGTTGCATAGCTGTGGTCGCCCTCGCGCGGCGTTTTATAATTGCGCTCCACCTTCCACGCCAGCTCCCCCGTGCGCTTGTCAAACGCCAGCAGCCACGAGTTCCCCTCGCGCATCAATGCCATTACCACGTGCTTCTGCGTGAGCACCGGTGAAGTCCCAAAATCCCAGTACAACGAGTCGCGCCCATACGACGAGAGATCCTTTTGCCAAAGCACCTTCCCCTTAAAATCCACCGCCGCCAGCGTCTTGCTTTTAAAGAACGCGAAGAACGCCGTCCCATCCGTCACCGCCGAGGAATTGCTTCCCGAACCGTTCCGGTGCTTCCCCGGTTTCTCCCGGCCCAGCACCACCTGCCAGCGCTTCCGCCCATTCCAGTCAAACGCCAGCAACGCATCCTTCCCCTCCACCGGCGCGGTCAACACGATGTGATCCCCCCACACAATCGGCGTCGAGCACCCTTTTCCCGGTAACGCCACCCGCCACGCCCACTTCGCCTCGTCGGTGAGCTTCACGGGATACGCCCCGCCCGTCGCGCTGCCATTGACTTTCGGCCCCCGCCAACTCGGCCAGTTGTCAGCCATCACCGAGGCGGCCAAAGAGAGAGTGAGTGCGGCGGAAAAAAGAGTGTGCTTTGACATGCGCCCATTATAGGCACCCGCGAACACGCGGCAAAATAAAAAGGCGCCGTGAAAATGTTTTCGATAACTACCGGATGCACGCAACCGCCAATTCAGTTCCGGCGGGCGACCAGTTCGCACCATTGACTACAAGTGATCGTGGAGTATCGTGGGGGGAGGACAAATGGCCCAGTTTTTATCAAGATTCAAAGATGGGAACCAAATGGAAAAAGCTCATAGCAGGAACGGTCACATTGTTGCTGATACTTGGCTGCGACAGTTCAGATTTGCCCAAGCCAAACTCGCCCGCGGCGTCCGCCAATACGGCTCCCACGCCACCGATCGAGCCATGGATCAAGGCCCTGCGACAGGGCAGCAAAACCAATTCGGTTAAAATTAAAAAGGTCGAGGCGTGGCTGACCAAAAATTTGCCCAAGGGCAAGGCCACCCAACAAGACGTGGCGGCGGCCTTGGGGCGTCCAGAAAAAGGCGTGAATGAGTGGGTGGAAACTTCTCGCCTGAATCTCGACCGCCCCCAGCGCGACAACGTGGAATTATGGCAATACACGCTGGTGGAAGACAGTGCCACCGGCACCTACCTCGTGATGCACTTCGATCGCGGGTCACACACCCTCACCGACTGGGAGTTCAGCTCATGGATTTGCGGCTTCTGCCCGCATGTGTTTGCCTTCGATGGGCGCTGGCGGTTGGAAGGCAAAATGCTCGCCGGCTGCGTGGGTGCCGAACGCGCGGGAACGGACACCCTGCTCCTGCCCCGCCTGCAACCGCGCGATGGTCGCCTGCGCGTGCGCCTCTCCAACCTTGCGCCCGAAACCGATCACGTGAGCCACGCCCAACTCGCCGCCGTGCCGCTGGCCGAGGGCGAGGAGCTCGACATCACCCATGCCGGCAACCCCACCGTTTGGCATGCCCAACAAGAACTGCCCGTTGATTTTTCACAAACCGCCGAAGTCGCCCTGCCCGTCAACCCCAACTCCGGCAGCGATGTGTTGGTTTTGGAAGTTCGCAACACCCGCGCCTTTGAAACTGAAATGCGAGGCGTATTTCTCGACGGCAAAAAAGAAACCGCCCAAACCACGCTTGAGGTCAGTTTCGATGGCGGGAAAAAAATCGACGTCCAACCCGTCGGCACAAAATTCCTGCGCCGTATCGTGATCGCCATCCCGCTCGCCACCCGTCAAATCACACTCCGCGCCCCAAACAAATTCTGGTACACCCGCCGCCTCTGGCTCGGCCAACAAAACAAAAAGCCCGCCATCCACTGGCAATTCCCCGCCAACCCGAAACCCCTCCGCCTAAAACTCAACGAACACGCCGTGTTGGAATTCCCGCCCCCACCCATCACACCAAACGGTCGCACCGGCTACTCGCTCCGCATCCGAGGGAGCTACGAATTTAATGTAAACCGTCAACAGCCTAAATAAACTCGTTGATTAAGTTCTCCAAGAACTCCTGCCGACCACTGACGTTGGGGGTGACGTCGCCTTTCTCGAGCATGTAGGTTTCGAGGCTTGCGAATGAGGCTTCGCCGTTTTCAATTTGTTGGCCGATGCCGGTGTCCCAGCTGGCGTAGCGGTCTTTCATGAACGCGGCTAAACGACCGTCTGCGCGGATCGCGGCGGCAATTTTTAGGCCGCGGGCGAAGGCGTCCATGCCGCCGATGTGCGCGTGGAAAAGGTCGATCGGCTCGTGGCTTTCGCGGCGCACTTTGGCATCAAAATTCACTCCGCCCGGCGCGAGGCCGCCGTGTTTCATCACCGCCAGCATGCACTTGGTGGTGAGATAAATGTCGGTCGGAAATTGGTCGGTGTCCCAGCCGAGCAACAGATCACCGGTGTTCGCGTCCATCGAGCCGAGGAAACCCTGCCCGCCGGCGTAGTCGATTTCATGCTCCATCGAGTGACCCGCCAGCGTGGCGTGATTGGTCTCGAGGTTCAGCTTCACGTGATCTTCCAAACCATACGTGCGCAGAAAGTTGATGCACGCGGCGGCATCGAAATCGTACTGATGTTTTGTGGGCTCCTTCGGTTTGGGCTCGAACATAAACTGGCCGGTGTAGCCAATCTCTTTCGCGTAATCCACCGCCATGTGCATGAACGCCGCGAGATGATCCAGCTCGCGGTGCATGTCCGTGTTCAGCCAATTTTGATATCCCTCGCGCCCGCCCCAAAACACATAACCTTCGCCGCCGAGATCTTTCGTCACCTCCAGCATCTTCTTCACCTGCGCCGCCGCAAACGCAAACGCGTCCGCATTGGAACTCGTCGCCGCGCCGTGCATGTAGCGCGGGTTGCTGAACAAATTCGCCGTGCCCCAAAGCAGCCGCTTCCCCGTGCGCGCCTGTTCCTCCTTCAACACCGCTGCCACCGAATCGAGATTCGCATGGCTCTCCGCCAGCGACGCCCCTTCCGGCGCCACATCGCGATCGTGAAAACAATAAAACGGCGCGCCCAGTTTTTCCAAAAATTCAAAAAACACCCGTGCCCGATTCTCCGCATTCGCCACATCATCCGCCCCCTCCCAAGGGCGCAACGCCGTCCCCGGCCCGAAGGGATCCGCGCCGCCTCCGCGCATCGTGTGCCAATACGCCACGCCAAAGCGCAGGTGATCGGCCATCGGCTTGCCCTCCACCACCTCGGCGGCCTCGTAATGTTTAAAGGAAAGCGGATTCTTGGAATCCGCACCCTCGTACTCAATCGTTTTTACCTCAGGAAAAAATTCAGCCATAAGATTAAAATAATAAAATCGGTTCGCGCGCATTGGACGGAACAGGCGAGGTCAAGTCAAGGCAAAGGCAATTGAAGATACATAGATTTTGACGCGCAACACAAGTTGTGGTCCCTTTAGCCCATGAAAGATTACACCGCAGTCGTCGAGCAATGTTCTGAAACGGGGTTGTTCGTGGGCTATATTCCGGGCTTTACAGGAGCTCATTCGCAAGGCGAAACGCTAGAGGAATTGACCGCCAACTTACGCGAGGTGGTGGCGATGCTTTTGGAGGATGGAGTTCCTCAGCTTGAGGCGGAGTTTGTGGGCACTCAAACAATTTCCGTGGGTTGAGCTATGGGAAACATTCCCGTACTCAAGCCGCGTGAAGTGGTTCGGCTGCTTAAAAAATTGGGCTTCGAGGAAGTTCGGCAACGCGGTTCCCACAAACAATTTCGGCATGACGATGGGCGGGGCACGACAGTGCCGTTCCACTCCGGCCGCGGCATCTGACCAATTATTTTGCGCCAAATTGCCAAAGACATTGGCGTGACCCTGGCTGAACTGTTGAAGGGCTGAGCCTCACCAAACCTCAACCGGCCCTTTGGGGACGGGGATGGCTTTGCGTTTTTCGACGGCGGTTTCGGGTTCGTTCATGAAGGAGGCGACCATTGGGGGGAGTTGGTATTGGGGGAGGAGTTGGCCGTCCGTGTCGGTGAATGTTTCGCGCCAGTTGAGGTAGTCGGCGAGGACGGTTTCGAAATTCTCGCGGGTGCTGATTTGGACGACGGCTTTGTTGAAGGGCTTGGCGGGGCCGAAGCGTTTGGCGTACCAGGGGGCGACTTTGCGGAACATCACGCTGCCGCGGTTTTCCCCAAAGACTTCGACCATCAAATCGTAATGCCGACGCAACACGCGGATGCGTTCATCGAAGGTCGGCTCGGGCAATAGCTCGCCGGTCTCGATGGCGTGCTGCGTGTGTTTGAAAATCCACGGATTATAAAACGCCCCACGCCCGATGCTCACGCCCGCGCAGCCGGTGGCCTCGAACATATGTTTCGCGGCCTCGGCGGTGGTGACGTCGCCATTGCCCACCACAGGCAAATCGGGTACGGCCTCGACGACTTTGCGAATACCATCGAGATTCACCGTGCCCTCGAAGCCTTGCGCGCGCGTGCGGCCGTGGACGAAGATGGCCGCGATGCCGGCGTCGGCCAAGGTGCGCGCGAGGTCGGGTGCGGTGAGATTGTTGTCATCCCAGCCCAAGCGCATCTTGGCGGTGACGGGAATTTTCAGGGCATCGACCATCCCGCGCACGAGCGCGTGCGTTTTGTCCAGCTCCGTCATCATCGCCGAGCCGCCGCCGGTCTTCACCACCTTGCGGACGGGACAACCCATATTGATGTCGATGGCCGAGATGCCGAGCGCTTCAAGTTGCAGCGCCGCATCACGCATCTCCTCCGGCACCGCGCCAAAGAGCTGCACCGCCAGCGGCCGATCGGCGTCATTCGTCTCGATGAGCTTCAGCGCCTTCGGATTGCGCTCGATGAGCGATCGGGCATTGACCAGATCGGTGGTACACAAATCCACCCCGCCCACCTCGCGGATCACGAGCCGGAACGGCAGATTCGTATACCCCGCCAACGGTGACAAAAAGAGATTCGATCCCAGCGTTAATGTGCCCATTTGAAACATAATGCTCATGAAATTTTAACAGAGATGGGCAGGATATTCAGGATAATATTTTCATCCTGTGCATTCTGGATATTCGTGTACTTCAGAAATCGACCGCCTCAATGAGCGTGGGGATGATGACCGAGAGGGTCGGCACGGCCTAGTCCCCATTCAAATTTTTGTACGCGCCGAAGTCGCTGAAGAAGTGTTTCTTGGCGAATTTGTAAATCCAGCTTTTTTCGGGGACTTGCTCGGTGCGGTTCCATTGGCTGGGGCGGTTGTCCATCGCAGCGAGCTCGGCAGTTGCGGTTTTGCGGGCGGTGCCGTCGGGGGCGTCGTGTTTCTCCACGAAATCTTTCACCTTGTCCGGGCGCTCGAGCATGATGCAGCCGCGGGTGGTCTCGCTGCTCATCTTTCTGAAATCCTTCAGGTACTCACTCTGCACAAACACGTCGCGGATGTGGCGCTCGTCTTTGATATTTTCCTTGGCGAATTGAATAATGGGGCACGGCTCGATGGCGCCCCACGGGCTGATGTGATGGCTGATGCCGGTGGCGGCGGGGCACAGCGCCTGGCCGTCGTCCATATAATAGGCGTCGATGAGCGCGAGCGGTTTTTGCGCGCGCATGTTCACGACGAATTTGCGGATCTTGATTTGCTGCTCGGGCGTGAGGCAAAGCTCCTCGCTGGGCTCGGGGCCGACGGGGCGGTAGGTGTGGTACCACGCGTACATCACGCCCAGGTCGATGAGCTTGTCGAGCCACTCTTCGCGCAGGAGATCGTCGATATTGTTTTGGCACAAGCTGGTGGCCACGCCGGTGAGCAGTTTGTTTTCCACGCAGTTCAAAATGCCCTGCATGCTCTTGCTATAAACCTCCTTCTTGCCGCGGCGTTCGTCGCTGATGATCTCCGTGCCCTCAATGGAAATCAGCGGCGTCACATTGCCCATCGCGCGCATCTTTTTCGCCACCTCATCGGTGATGAATTGGCCGTTGGTGAAAATCTGAAAATAACAATCCGGATGCTCCGCCAAAATATCGAGCAGCCCCTTGTACATAAACGGCTCGCCGCCGAGGATGCCGAAGAAACTATTGCCAGCCTCGCTCGCCTCGCGAATGAGCCGGTGTAAATGCTCCGCCTCAATCTTCTCCTGTTTCGCCGCCACATCCACCCAACACCCTTGGCAGCGGAGATTGCAGGAATTGAGCACGGAAATATAAAGGAACGGCGGAAAGTACTCGCCTTTTTTCAGCCCCTTTTTGAACCGCTGCACACTCCGCATCCCGCGCCAGCCGAAGTTGTAGGCAAACTTCCACAACAGACGCTTGTCCGTCTCGAGCAAAACCCGCTTGGCCATCCGGAGGTACACGCGCGGACTATCGGCGGGGAATGACCAATTATCAATGACCAATGTTCAAGGATGCGAATGGAGGGACGAGCCTGCGAGTCCG
>JACNJL010000011.1 GCA_014382585.1 Limisphaerales bacterium
TCCGCTCGGCCGCATGCCCCTGCATATTGGATTGGCCCACCAACAGATACACCTTTAACGGTTTGGCTTGAGACGAAAACGAGAGGCCCAGCAAAGCCAGGCAGATAATGAGATAGGATTTCATGGTTTAAAAAAATGGTGCGCTACAGTCCGAGGTCTTTCCGAAGAATTGCTTGGAGCGGCGCGTGGATGGGTTTGCGGTCGAAGAAAAAAGGATCGGCGCCGTGACTGGCGGGCTTGTTCATGTCGATGAGGTCTTTGACGAAGGCGTACATGTCGTTGGTGGGGACGCCGTACTTGGCCATGACCTTGGCGGCAAGGGCGTTGTATTCGATCTCCGAACCTTTGGCGAAGACGTTGGTGCTGGAGTGCCGGATGGGCGTGGTGCTGCCCCAGACGATCTTTGCGCCGGTGGCCTTAAGCCGGGCGGCGAGGGTGTGGAGGTTCTTCTCGTATTGCTCGGGCGACGTGGCGCGACGGCCTCCCGCGTGGCGCGGCATCACCCGAAAGGCCTTCATGCCCGGGACGCGATGAATCAAGTCTCCCAAGCCGCAGTTGACGTGGATGAGATCCCATTTGCCATCGCCGAGATAGTGGTCAAGGAGTTCCAGCGCCGTGGTGGTGTTCCAGACCACACCGGGCTCGTGGCGTGGACAATGGATTTCCGCTTTACCCTTGAGTTCCTTTTTCAAATCCGCCGCCGGTTGCTGGTAGATTTGGTCGCCGAGAATGAGGACGCGCGGCAACGCATTCTCCGCCTGAACACCGCCGCCACTAAGCGCCACGGCGCAGACCAGAAGCATGGCGCGGAGCGTTTCCATATTTAGGCGAGCGCTTCAGTCATTGGCCCCGTGCTGTCGGCAAAGGATTTCACCGGCACATCCACGGCGTTTAGCATCGAGACGAACAGGTTGGCCAACGGCACTTTCTTGTCGTCCTCGAAGCTGTGCAGGTGCCCGTGCTTGAGGCCGAGCTTGTTGCCGCCGGCGAGGTGGATGGGATAATTCTTGGGGCTGTGGGAAGCGTGCGGGTGGGCCGAGCCCCAGAGCACGACGGTACGGTCAAGCATGTTGCCGTCGGCTTCGGGCGTGTCCTTGAGGCGTTGCAGGAAGTAGGCGTGTTGTTCGGCCCGCCAACGGTCCCATTGGCCGGAGTAATCGGCGGGACGTTTGTGGGCAATGTCATGCGTGGCGCCCTTGTAGCCGAGCACGTAGGTGGCGTAGTTCCACAGCTCGCTCTGTGAGGAATTCTCACTCTCCAGCATCAAGGAAGCGAACCGGGTGGTGTCCGTTTGAAACGCCAGATACACCAGGTCGTACATGCACCGGATATATTCCTTGGGGTCCTTGTGCGAGGCCTCGAGGTTCAGGCCCTTGGTATCGATCTCGGGCAACGGTTCATGCGTCCATTTGCTGGTGCGCTCCACACGTTGTTCCAGCGACCGGATGGATTCCAGATATTCCTCCACTTTGCCCTGATCCTCATGGCCGAGGCGGTTCTTGAGGCTGCGGCTCTGGTCCATCAACAAATCCAGAATGCTGGCCTCGCGCTTGAGCCCGGCACGCACCTGCTCGACGCCTTTGCCGGCGTAGGGTTTGAACAACCGGTTGAAAATCTCCTGCGGCTTGTGCATCGAGGGAATCGGCCGGCCAGGCCCGCGATGGGACAGCGTCTTGCTCCGTCCGTAGGAACCGGTGCCGCCCTCGGTGCCCAGCACCATGGAGGCGAACCGGGTCTGATGCCCGTGCGCATTGGCGGCGATCTGATCAATGGAAATGCTGTTGGTTTTCTGAGTGCCCACCATGTCCGCGCCCGTGGCGAACACGTCACCCGAGCTGTGCCCGCCCAAGGCCCAGCCGCCGGCGTGATCCAGTCCGCGGTAGTAGCTCACGTACTCCTTCAGCGGTTCGAAGGGCGCGGCCGATTTGTTGAAGGTCAACGGACCGGCATCGCGGCACGGCCACCAGCTCCATTCGTTGTGCGGCTTCTCGGGATCGGGAAAGCCATGCTGGCCGTTCGGCATGTAGGCGCCGTAGGAAAAATAGCTCACCAACATCCGTTTCGGATGCGTCTTGCTTGGAGCCGCCAGACTCATGCCGTTCAGGAGCGGCAGGGCCAGGGCAATGCCGCCGCCCTTAAGCAGTTCGCGTCGATTCAAGTGCCAGCTTTTCGTTTTCATGGTCTACTTCTTTTCCGTTCCCTTGAATAGGGGACTTTGGCAAATGGTGACAATCATGTCGAGTAATCGGTGCTCGTGCGTGGCGGACTCTTGGAGCATGGCGTCCACCGCAAACCGGTCGCGTGGCGTCAGATCTCGGCCGAGGCTATAACTAAGCAGACGGCGCAGGAGGTTTTCGGCAATCTCATCCCGACGGTCCTTCTGCAAGTAAGCCTTCAGGTCAGCCATGCCGTTGACATCCGGACCGCGCGGAACGCGGGCGGTGGCGTCCACGCGTTCGGTGTTGATGGTCTTCAGATAGTCCGCATAACCGGCGAGGTCGCCGTGGGTTTGCAGGTTGAACCCACTGACCCGCGCACCCTCCCTCGGCACGAGCGGCTGGTACTTGCCGATGGCGTTGTAGTGCTCGAAAGGAATTCCCCACGGATCCAGGCGAGCGTGGCAGTCACGGCAACTTTCCTTCTGCCGATGCTTGGCCAGCAGATCCTTGATGGTGAGCGCTTTCTCGGCCGATTCGCCGGCGCTGTCGGACAAGGCCGGGACGTCCGCGGGCGGATCGGCCACATCATCGCCAAGAATCGCCTCGCGCAACCAGACCGCGCGATAGATCGGATGCGGCGCCGAGCCCGTGCCATTACCGATCAACATCGAGCCCTGCGTAAGCAAGCCGCCCAGCCGATGCTCGGGCTTCAGCGGCACGGCGCGAAAGTTGTTTCCCTCCACTCCCGGAACACCGTAGTGCACGGCCAGGGGTTGGTTCAGCCAAGCGAACTCGGAATCTACCACGTTTGCCACCTCGGCATTGCGGCGGATCAACTCGGCCACGAAGCCGGTGGTCTCCTCCAGCATGTAATCGCGGATTGTCGGCCGGTAAGGTTCCTCCGTGCCCCTGCGTTCTCCGGCTGAAACGTAAAAAAGAAAACGCGGAAAGAGTTGCTGGTTGATCGGCACAGTCTTCATCTTGGCCAAGCTCAGCCATTGCATGGTGAAATTGTGCACGAAATCCTGCGAGCGCGCGTCGGCCAGCAGCCGGCGCGTTTGTTGTTCCATCACCTTGGGGTCGCCCAACCGCCCCTGCCCGGCCAGTTCCAGTAGTGCCGCATCAGGCATGGTGCCCCAGAGAAAATACGAAAGCCGCGAGGCCAACTCGTACTGACGGTGGGTCACCTCGCCATCCGCCACGGTGTGATAGAGGAACTGCGGCGAAACCAACACCATCGCCAGTGTCTCGCGCATAGCCGCTTCCATGGTTTTCAGCTCCGGCAACACCAGCCGGTAGATTTGCTCAAAGCGTTGCACCTCGGCCTCGCTCGCCGGCCGACGGAAGGCCCGCGAGGTAAAGCGGCGGATGACCTCTTGCACGTAGGCTTCGGGATCACTTTCGCGCAAGGGCGAGTCGAACAAAATGCGCCGGTGATGCGCCGGCGGCCAGACGTCCGTGACCGGCGCCTCGAACTCCATCCAGTTGATCACGACGCGCGGCATGGTGAGGTTGCGCTTGCCGTCGTTGAGCGTGCCGTCGTCATACAACACCTGCGGCGTGATGACGCGGCTGTCGGGCTGTTGATTGCCCCGGATAACCAGCCCGCGCGTCAGCGGATAGTTTTCAATGCGCCCGCGAAACTCCAGCACCCTCGGCTCGTCCGGGCTGTTGACCAGATACGCGCCGCCCACCGGTTCCACGCGCTGGGAGGAGCTGTTGAGATTGATCGTCTGCCCCATGATCAGCCGCAACGGCGCGCCCTTCACACCCGGCGGCAAGATCGCCGAGGCCTGCATGCGAATGACGAACTCGCCTGTGTCCGGAAAACTCTTCAGCCCCATGCCGCCGGACGGGGAATGCCGACGATTGCCCCAGACCCCAATCTCGTCCAAGCCCATGCCCCGGTCCAGCCCGTGCCGCTGCCACTCGCGACGCGCCTTGTGCACCTCCGGCTTTTCCGGATCAACAATCGCGCTGGCCATCACCTTGCGGGCGTTTTCCAGATAACGATCCACCTGCTCCGGCCCCAGCAACATGAACTCGGCGGTGTTGTTGAAATGATACGGCTTCTCCGGATCCTTGGGCAAATTATCCGTCAGCTTCAGCCGAAAACCGATCAAGTCGCGGATGGTGTTCTCGTACTCGAAGTTGGTCAACCGCCGCGCCTGCGGAGCCACCGGCGTTTCCCCTCCCTGCGCCACCGCCTTCCGCAAGCCCGCCTCAATCCACTTCGTCACCGCACCGACAGCCGCCGCTTCTGGCCGTTCCCTCTCCTCCTCGGGCGGCATCTCGCCGCTTTCCAGCACTTCCAAAATCAACTCCCAACGCTCCAGCGATTTCCCCGCCGCCAAGCCGCTGTCCACATTATGCAACGTCACCTTCCCCTTCTGCTTCTCCGGCCCATGACACTTCACGCAGTGCGTTTTGAAAAAAGGCGCGACGACTCGATCAAATTCCTCGGCCGCCATCGCCGAAGCGGCACCGAGCCACAATAGCAATCCGCAGCCGAGATTCCTCATCGAAACAATTCCTTTCATCGTGCGGATTCCTTGGCGTGTTTGAGAACGAAATCGACCAAGGCCTGGCTTTGAAACCAGCCGGGCCACATGTTGTGGCCTTGGCCCTTGACGACTTCGAGGGTCATCGGGCCGCCGAGTTTGTCGTAGCGGTCCTTGATGATCGCGGAGTTTTTATCAAGCGGCACCACGCGATCCATGTCGCCGTGGATGTGAAAGATCGGCACCTTCGCCTTGGCCAAAGGCGCGAGGCGGTCGATGGGATTGTGCATGGCGAGCTGCGCTTCCAGCCCTTGAGCCGTCAACCCAAACGCCCCGCTGGCGCGTTGCAGGCCGGGATAACTCGCGATGTTGCACACTGGATAAATGCCGGTGATGCACGCCACCTTGTCCGGGTTTTCGGCAGCCCAACTGTACAGCATCAACCCGCCGCGACTGCGCGCCAGTAGACAAGCCCGCTTGGCCAATCCGCGTTTCGCCACGAGATGCGCGTGCAGCGCCGCATACGTCGCCCGACCTTTCGGACTGCCATAAGACTCGCCCACATCCACGCCGGCAATGGCAATGCCCGCCTTGAGGAAGCGCTCGAACATCCATTTCTCCGCCCCGCCCGGCAGCCCGCGCAAGGTGGGTGCATACCACACCCAAGGCATCGCGCCTTGGTCCAGCTTGGCCGGTTTGGTGTCCGGCAAAATCAGAAACGCCGTGCGCCCCTCGATGGCAAAGACTTCCCCGGGGAATGGTAGTTGCTTTTTCGGTTGGGCCGCGTGGATCCAACCCGCAATCACGCAGAGCCCCAGAAGGATACCAAGCCGCTGTCGAGGATTGTCCACGACTAACTTTGGAACTGTTTGATCGGCCCGGTTTGGCCGTGACCGAACTTGGTGAGGCCGGTGTCGAGGGCGCCGTAGTGCTCGATGGGATTGCCGTAGGCGTTGAGCAATGTGGTGTAGAAATTACCCAACGTGCTGTGGCCGGGCTGCCCGTAGTTGGGCAGGCGAATGTAGCGGCGGCGCAGGTCCACGCGCGCGTTGTCGCCCGAGAGGATGATGAAGGGATATTCCCAGCCGTGACTGTGATGGGTCTCGCCGCCGTCCGGAAAATAAAAGAGCATGGTGTTGTCGAACATCGTGCCGTCACCCTCGGGCACGCTCTTGAGCCGTTTGACGATGCGATCAATCACCGCCATGTGATGCGTACGCGCGCGGTCGCGGATGGTCTCCGCCGAGAGCCCGCCAATGCTTTTGTTGTGGCCCACATCGTGCATGTTCACCTTCTCGCCTTCGATACCCGGAATGCCGGTGTAGCGGTGGCCGAGTTCGTCCACGGTGAAGGCGACGACATTGGTCAGCCCGGAAATCAGCGCGCCGAGTAATACCTCCGAATGGCCGATCTGGCGGTCTAACGTGTTGATGGCCGGATCGAGATATTTCGCATCGAGCTTGGGCACGTGCTTGCGGATCACTTCCGCCATGGCGTCGATCTTGCGGTTGCGATCGCGGATGGATTCCACGGAGTCCGCATAATTCTGCACCTTGGCCTTCTCAATCCCAGCCAGCGGATTGGCAATGGCACTTTCGTTGCCGGCAATAAACTCGAGTACCTTGCGATCGAGCTGATATTGGGTGCGCGCCTTGGGATCGTTGGAGACGGACTTGAATAACTCCTGCAACGCGATGCGCGGCGAGCCAAACGCGTAGTTGGGCTGTTGCGGGCCGCGGGCAGAAAAGCCGGTGGCCACGCCGTCGAGACTGCCGCGGGCATTGCCGCCGCCCAGTGGGAAACACGCCAGCTCAATGTGGCCGGCGGGCGAGGGAAAGAGCTTGGCCAATTCGAAATCGACCGTAGCCCACTTGATAGAGCTGAGTCGTTCGTTAGCCTTGAACACGCCGAGCGAGGAGCACCAGGAATGGTGACCGGTGGTGCACATCTTGCCGGAAAGCCCCTGCAGAATCGTTAGGTTTTCCCGGTGACCGGCCAACGGCCCGAGCCACTGGGGCAGATCGTGCCCGTCGAGATCGACATCCACCGCTTCCTTGCGCTTCTCGAGCTCCATCGTCTTGGCATCGAGACTAGGCGGCACGCACACGCGCGGCCACAGGCCGTTGCCGCGGTGCATAAAGATAAACCGCGTCGGCGGCTTGCCAGAGGCAGCGGCCAGCTGCTGCGGCGCATTCATCAACGCCATGGCGCCGGCGCCGAGGAGGGATTGCTTCAGAAAATCTCTGCGGTTGTTCATGGCTGCTCCTTGCTCGATTTACGGTAACGGAATGAGTCCGAAGTTAAAAGCGAAACGATGACGGCCTTGAAGCTGCCGCCTTGCTGAACGTAGGCGCGGTCGGCCTCGATGAGAGTTTGCGAGTCGGACAACATTTCGTTACGGCCCATGTAAAAACGGAAAGCATGCCGGATGATGCTTTGTCGCACACGCTCGGATTGAGCAAGGCGGTTGATAAGGTCAAAGGAATCGCGCACCTCGCCATCGAGCTTGGCATCGCCCGTGCCAACCAGTTTGCCAAGGGTGCTAACCGGCTTGGTCTTATAGGTAGTGGAGCCGTTTTTCTTGGTAGGATTGGCGAGGATATGTTCCTCGTACTCGAGAGGTTCATCGAGGCGGTAGCGGCCAAAATCATCGAAGACCTCGAACGGCAAACCAAGTGGGTTCATGTGCTGATGGCACTTCAGGCATTCGGCTTTTTGCGTAACGGTTTCGACCCGTTCACGAAAGGTCTTGTGCGGATCTTCCGGGACTTGAGCATCGACAGTGATCGGCACGTCGGGCACGCGGCCGGCCAAGAGCTTTTCCCGAATCCAGCGGCCCCGCTTGATCGGATCGGTATGGAAGTTGGAGGAGTGGGCGATGAGCCAAGCCGGATGCGTGAGCAGGCCCTTGCGGTGTTGGATTTGGAACGGTTGCTCGACCGGATAATCCCAGAACTCCTCGTTATTCAAGCCCTTGTAGTTTTTATTCTCCACGCCGCCGTAGCGGAAGGGATGCGGTGTGGGCGGCAGGCTGTAGAAGACGGAATGGTTATAGTAGTAACCATGCGCGAAGGAGGGCGTGGTAAACGGCGTGCGACCTTTGCCGATGGTTTCGCCCCAGAAATACATGTGGCGCATGAAGTCACGCTTTGACTTGGCGCCGGCGAAGCGGACGGATTTCTTGGTCTTCAGGTAATCGAGATTATCCTCCAGCACTTTTTCCGGGTTGGCCTTCCAATCCTTGTCCTTGAAGTAGTGGTACACTTCCGTCCACTCCTCGATCACCTTGCGGCCGGTCTCGTTGTCTTTGTTGTGATAAACAAAAAAATCCTCCGTGCTGAGCAACCGCCGGAAGACATCCTGATCCTGCTCGAGATGCCGATCGACAATCCGGTCCGCTTCTTTGACCAAAAACCCCGGCGTGCCGGCCGTGCCGCGCGAGGGGTTCTGCCAATAGCCGTCACTGCGCGGCACGTCCTTGAAAATCTTGATCGCGTTCGGGTACCCGAAAAACTCCCGGAAAAACCGCACCTGCTTGGGATGCATACTCTCATGCGTGCGCATGTTTTTGCCGTTGAGACTGGGGTCCACCGGGCCGGCAAACAGGGTTTTGTTCTCCAGCAACCGCGTCACCTCCCGCCGGAAATCTTCCTTACCCGAAAGCTTTCCGTCCTCGGCCGCCTGCTGGAGAATGGCATCCGGCCCACGATCCCCCAGCGCATAGGCGATGGCGCGGGCTGCTTCGTGCGGAGTCAATTCCTGCCGACCATGCTCATCGACTGGCCCGCCACCAAATTCCATGCGGTACAGGAATTCCGATTCCAGCAACACGGTCGTCAGCATCTGTTGCAGCCCCGCGGTGTTGCCGCCCAGCTTGATGGAGGTTTCCAGCAGGCTTAGGTATTTCTCAACTTCCGCCGCAGTCGCTTTCCGGCGCAGCACGCAATCAAACTGATGCTGAATCGCCGCCACCATCTCCGGCTCTGTCGGCGCGCCGACCTTCAACACAATCGTCTCGAACACCGCCGCGGTTTCCCGGGGATACCAGCGATCCTGTGAGTTCAACGCCGCCAGCAGCGCATCCTTCTCCGGCGTCTTGAGACGCGCTCCAAAAATCTGTTTCTCGGCAATCCACTTGGCATTGGTAAGCATCACCAGCAAATGCCCGCCATCCAGCGAGGTGAGATCGTAATCGCGCACGCCGGAATGGTCCGGCAACATGAACGGATTGGTGACCCCGAAAAATTTCCGCGTGGCAAAGCCGGTTCGCTCGCGGCCTTCCAGTCGGAACACATCCATCACGCGCTCGTGAAAAATCTGCGGGCTCACCAACCAACGTCGGGCCGGCGACCACGGCTTCTCCTTTACCTCGCCGCTGAAAAGTTGGTCGTGGTTCACATAGTTTCCGTAGCTCGGGTAGCGCAACTTCTCCTCCAGCTTGGACGCCCCGTGCTTGCGCAATTCTCCGGACACCCAGCCGGCCAGCGCCGTCCGTTCCGACTCCGTCGGCTGCTTCTTCCGTTTGGCCGGCGGCATATCCTTCAGGAACAATTGCTCCTGCACGCGGTTCAGCAAATCCAACCGCGGCTGCAAGGCCATGCCCGCCAAGTCATCCAATCGCACCTCGCCCTTCTTGGAGTCGGCGTCATGACAGGAAAAGCAATGGCTCTCCAGCAATTCTCTGGCCTTTGAATCAACAACAAACGACTGCGCCTTTTCGGCTCCGGTTACAAATTGCCCCGCAATTAACGAAATAAGAATCGCCGATAAAAATTGGCAGCAATTATTTCTAGCTATATTCATCGGAGAACCAAGGTATAACAATACGCGACAAATGCGAATTAATAATGTGCTTGTCCGCTTATTTTTCTGTTTTTTGTAACGTACTCGAAGCGCACCCGTGATCCCGGCGCTGAGATTTCTTTCAAAAATCATTCTGTTTGAGTGGAGGCAATTTTTGTTCCTCGATTTGCAGGGAAATGTGGCCGCGGGGCGGCTGGAGTCCATGGCGTGGGTGGTTGTAGCACAGGAAGCTAGTCGCCGCGAGGGTGACCTTGCCGCCTTTGAATTCGTTGCGGAAATCGCTGTAGATATGAGCGCCGCGAGGTTGTCCACCCTGCCGGACCGCAACGCCGGTTTTTGACTCAGCAAGCAACTTGCCGTTGATGTAGATTGCGTATCCTTCGCCTGAATTCACGTGAGCGGCTCCACCCACCACAATCCGGTAACGGTGACCTTTCTTCAGTGGCGGAAGGTCTACCGTGCCACGAACCATCAGAACTTCCTTTTCCCACAGCGTTCTTGGTTTCTCACTACAACGGCAGAATGAAGCGTTACACGTTTCAGACAACGCCGCCAATTTTCCATCCAGTTGTCCAAATGGTTGCAGGCCATTTTTCCAGCCGACTTTAGCTGCATCAAATGTAGGCATGATCCAGTTCTCCATACCAGTGGGATAAGTTACCTTGCGATAGCGGCTGCCTTTCCCCTTGGGTTGGCTCTCCTTCGGGTCAAAGCTGTAATAACCCCACTGTACTTTGTTGAGGTCCGGACCGAAGGGATGCCAATCGTGGTCATCGATTCCGACCACACGGTAGCAATTTTCGAGTCCGAACATCGCACCCCGCAGAAACTGATTTACGCGCTGCGGTCGTTCGCCGGCAGCCTCTTGAAGCAGGGCCTTGTTGTAGCGCGGGTTGGCAATGTACGCCGCCGCGATTCCATCGCGGATAATTGGCTGCAACACTTTTTGTGCGGCCGCCATTTCCTTGTCAATTTGCTCTGATGTTTGCTTTTCGGCATCGCGTTTTCGCCGGAGGACCAGCGGGATGGGTTTCGCTTTGCCGCCCAGTAGTCCGACCATCGCGCGACCGAGGGCGTCACCGGTCAGCATGTACGTCTCAGCGTTGCGGTGATAATGGTAATCTTGGTTCCTTGGCGACTCGTCAATTTCACGCCAGAAATCGCGCGTGTCGACCGAGGCCACCGTGCCGGCATACTCGGGATGCTGTTTCACGTCGCCGACGGCCATTTGCGCTTTCAGGATTCTCAAGTATTTTTCCTGCATGTTGTGTCCGCCGAATCCGATGGTGGCGACCACCGTCGGCAGCTTCGGCGTTTTGAACTCTTTCCGGACATCGTTAATCAAGTTGACCAGATGTTTCTCGTATCCCGAAATCGACTGCTCGGTGCCGCTGTCCTTGTGGCCTTGGAACCAGACAAAGCCGGCGATCTCGTAACCTTGGCCTTGGTAGCCGGGAACGATCTTGGCAATGTTGCCCAGAGTCTTGCGCACGCCTTCAACCATCAGCTTGTATTCGGCGGATTCAAACTGGTTGCCGGGATCGGTGCGACCGCTTGATGGCGGACGAAAATCAAAACCCAACGAGCGATTGCCTTGGGCTGTCTTGATCAGCAAAACCTGCTCGTCATGGAATTCACCGAGCACGTGACCAAAACCGAGTTCCGGCCCGATGGACTTGCCGTTTGAATTCGCACTCAACGGCGAGCCCTTGCCGTCCTTCGCCAAGCGCGCCTCCTGAAAGTAAACGTCGTGGCGGACCGTCCATTCGCCTTTTGCATCCACCAACCACGGAAACTTTCCTTCCCGCTTGGCCACCGCCTCAAGGTCACCGTTGCCCAGAAGATCCATCTTCTGCATCCAGAATCTTGGCGGCGTGCCTTTGAAACCGGTGATCTTGAACTTGTAGCGCTTGCCCGGGTGTAGCGTGATGTCCTGCTTGGTCGGTTTGCCCTCCGATTTGCGACGGTAGACTTCCTTGCCGTCGAGTTGCATGACGTTGTAGGAATTCTCGCCGAACCCGCAGTGCAATTGATAAACCCCGTGTTGAGGCACCTCCAATTGCCCTTCGGCAACCGGCTGATCGGTCTTCTTGCCATTGGGAAGATAAACGGCCAACGGGGAGACCTTGAAGTTGCCGACACGATAAATCTGGAACGGTCCATCGGGCACGGCAGGATCCGAGCTGAGATAAACGCCGGTGTAGACGTTCTTCGCCCCGCTGAGGTCGCCCATGCCGACCATGTTGGATTGGCCGGCAAGGATGTAGACCTTGACCGGTTTTGTCGCATCGCCCGGTTTCCCGTCCGGGTCGGGCAAGGGAAATGGAACCTCAGCAGCATGGACCGGGAGGTGGAGCAGCCCCGTGCCGAGTGAAAGCAAAAAAAATCGGATGATGTGATTTGGTTTCATTTTTGTTTGGATTTGTTTTTGATTAAATCGATGTTGTTGGGTCGGAATGGCACGGCGGCCGGTCCCCGATTCCTCACTTGGCCTGACTTGTTAATACGAACCACTTTGGTTTCCAGCCCGGTTTATTTCGGGTGCCAAACCCACCCGCCTCGATGAACAGATACAATTCTCCGGCGAGAGCTCTGGGGACGATCTTGAGCGCCTGATACTTGTTTAAATCCATCAGGGTATCGCCGGACCAAATCAAGGTGGGATCCTTTGTCCGGCCGTTTGCTTGTAAAGCGATTTCTGAAAACAGCGGGTTGCGGGCTTTGCCCGATTTTTTTGCGGGATCAAAATCCTCGATGGCCGCCACCTCGGTGAGGACCGTCCAATTGCCGAGAATTTCTGGGTTGGCAATGAACTGTCCATCCCAACGAAACTTAACAGCCGAGGCTGACTGCTCTCGGTCATTCGGATCCTGCATGGCCTGCCATTCGGAGGACAACATGGGAATGAGGGTAGCCGATTTCAAAACGAGATCATTCCCGATTGGGGGCAGCTTTTGTTCCTCAATGTGCAGGCTAAATTTTCCCTGGGGAACGGGCTGGCTCGGCTTCACCTTATACTTGTCGTTATAACGCAGGAAAGTCATCACCGCGATGCAGACGTTGCCGCTTTTGAATTCGTCCCGAAAACCCTTGGTGATATAAGCCCCCTTGGGTAGACCGCCCGAGCCGCGGCCGTTGCAAGTCTTGGCCTCAATCAAGGATTTGCCGTTGATATAAATGATGTGTCCGCCGCCCGAGCCAACGTGGTTGCCGTCATTAACCCGAAGACGATAACGATGACCGGGCTTGACCGGTGGAACTTTGAAATGCTGACGCAGGAGCAGCACCTCTTTCTCCCAAAATGAATTAATCTTGGTAGCGCCATAACAGCCGGGCCCGGTGCAGCCGGCTCCACATTTGTGCACAGGCCCGGTCGGAAGCTTTCCCATGTAGTGGCCAAATGGGCTCTTACCCAATTTGAACACGCCATGATTTTTAGCATCATGACCTTCGAAGGCGGTTTCGTACCATTTATGAACGCCCTTGGGCAGGGTCACCTTGCGGTAACGCGTGATGAGTTGGTCAAAGGGAACCTGTTCGGCAGGAACCGGATCGAAGCTGTGATAGATCCACTTGGCATTGCGCAAATCCATGAACATTTTCCAGCCGTACTCCTTGTCACCCGCCCGATCATGGAGGGCGACCAAACCATCAATGACATCACGGGATCCGCCGGCATATCCCGACTGTACCTCGCTGGCGGCAAACTGATGCAACTTCGCCCAGTTTCGGCCGACAAATTCTGGGATCAAATCCTCCAGAATAATCGGCTGGATCGCCTTCTTCAGCTTGGGCCCAAACTGGCTTGAGTCGGCCTTCAGGAAGAATTCCTTGTAAGGCAGGATTTCATTTGGTTTGCGCTGACGAGCGATCTCATAAAGCACATCCAATCCGCCCGGCACATCGGCCAGCGACGCAGCGATGGCTTCCAGATGAAACTCAAAAGTTGAGGAGGTGTCTAACCCTCCGGGAGCGGTCATTGAGCCTGCATAGCCAGTGAAGGTCCCTTCCAACGTTGCGGCGGCCAACTTTTGCACCGTAGGCCCGGCCGCCTTGATCTTGGCCCGGATCCCGGCAGCAAGCCCCCGCGTGACCGACACACGCTGATTTTTCCGGATCAAATCACCGATCGCAGGGAGAACACGCTGGTAGCATCGCTCGTCCGCTGCCACCGGGGTCAGGGCAATCAGGGCTGCGCTCTTCAGCCAATCCTCCTCATGCTTGAGGTACGGAAGCAACACATCAACAAGCGGAAAAACTTGGTCAGCAGAACCCCGACCCACGACTTGCAAGGCGGCATCCTTGACCCACCACGATTCGGCGGGATCCTTAATCGCCTTGACCGCCAGTTCAAAAACCTCAGCGGTAATCGCATCGGGCTTGTTCAAGATAGCCCCGAACATGACCCGCCGAACCCGGGGATCAAGGTGCTTCAGAAACTCCATCACCAACTCCTTGCGCACCTTGCCTCCCGACGCCTTCCACCCAATGTAACCGCTGTTGATGCCCAAGGCCTTGAAGGCGGCAATGTGGCGGATGTTGTGCTCCTGATGATGGATGTAACGCCGGATCTCATCATCAGTGGGCTGCACAACGCCGTGGAAACGGCGGATGAATGCCAAGCTGGAATCCTCGGCCAAGGTCTCGTCCGACAAATCCTGCGTCCTCCCCTGCTTGTCCGGAACGGCTTCCAACGAAAGGAAAAGATTGTCCGCCTTTGTCCCCCAAGGCAGCTTCGGCAACGGATAAGGCTTGGAAAACTTGGTGCGCGGTGCGCCCGTAATCCGCAGGGTTTTGCGCGGGATGGTGTAGGAAAGCGGATAGGCAACGCCCCACAATTCTTTGTCGTAGCCGGCACCGCCCAGAATGCCGAACGAGCCGTCAAAGCGGCGGGAGAGATCGTAGTGCCACTGGCGGTTATCCATAAACTCCCGGTACTGTTTGGGCTTTTTATCGCAGAGCAGGCCCATCGCGGCGCTGCGCCAGATTTCGCCGATGCCGCCGCCGGTGTGGCCGTGCAGCATGAATGTCGTGGTATAAAAACTTTGAATCGCACAAACGTCACGGGCCTTGGCGTAAACGGAATTCTCTCCATCCGGAGTCAGCGCCGCCGCCGCCGCCATGGCAAAGGCGAGTTTGCCGTTCTTGCCGTTGTCCACAAACCCAACTTCTGGGCGATCGTCACCGTAAGGGTTATTGCCCCTGCCCGCGTACCGGAAGAAATGCCTGAGCGCACCGTGGAACATATGGTCCGGCACCTTGACGCCGCATTCCTTGGCCAGCATGAGAAACGTGACGACATGGGTACCGGCCGCATTGAGGTGCCCGTTTCCGTAAGTGGTCAGGGCTCCCCCTCTTCCAGCCCAAGCATCGTTGTGCTGAGACTTGGCCGCGTTATCAACCCATTGCTGGATGTTGGCCAGGATTTGCGGGTCTCCCGTCCGTAGGTAACACTCGGCAAGCGGGATGCCCCCGTAACCGATGTACCAGGGATACCGGTGCGCCGGTGCACTCCGCGCCCAGTTACGAACGACCGCCAAGTCTTGCTCTTCCCCGGTCGAAAGCAGGAACAGCATGCCAATGCCTCCGAGGCCTTCGGTTGATCCAGGTTGGGAAAGGTAATCGGCCACACCGCGAACTATCTTGTTAGACTTCGGACAATCAAGCGGCCAAGTCTTGCTGTAGGCCCCAAGCACCGGAACCTTCACCGTAACCGGCTCGACCTTGCCCTTGATCGCAAACTTGAGCAGTCCATCGGTGGCTTCAGCCGCAGCAAGGATTTGCCCCAATTGGATGCGCGGATCGATATCGGCAAGTTTCTGTCCGTTGATCGATTCGATGATTTGCCCCTGCTTGAGTTTCCCCGTCCCGGCGGCCGGCGAACCTTCCTCGATATGACTAATCCGCATGACAAAGGCAGGCTGAAGCAGGTCGATCCCCATGCCGACCGGACCAATTCGCTTGATGTTCTGCAGCGATTTTGTTTCTCCGGGTCGAGTGGAAAACAGGCCGTTTGGATTTTTGTAGAACGGGGTCTCCGCCGCCCAGAATAAAGGGTGGATTGAAAAGGAAATTAGAAAGAAAACGATTACGCGATTCATTTTTTTGATGATCAATTTATTTTTGATGAGGAGCTCCAGCCTTCAGCCTCAGGCGAAGAATCACCGGTTCCCCAATCTTGGGCAACCCCTTCGGATTTACCTGCCAGGAAAGCTCATCGTTTTGATGCCCATGAATCCCCGGCAGACAAAGCAGTTCATCGCCAAAAGTTGAAATGGAAATGACATTTCCACTTTGCTCACAAACATACTTTTTCGGCCCGGGCCCGTTCTCCACCAGATGGGAACCGGCAAATAGAAAACTGGAGGGAAATGTCACCCGCTTGGCTTTTGCAGGGATGCCCTCAATCGCATCGGGTTGCGCAGGTGAAATAAACTGGCTGATCGGATGCTCCTGTGGCTTGCCTTTCGAATCAGGAAACACCATTGAAACGCGAATCGGATCCCCAGCGGGCTCAACAGAAACCCAGCGCGGGCGCGCCCCATCCGCCACCTGTTTCATGGCAGGCGTCCCGGGCCGGGCTCCCATCAGAAGCATGGCCGTGTGGAGATGCATCGGCCGGGCTGCGATGGAAAGAATGGACTCGTGCTCCTTGCTGCCTTTCGTACAGGCAACCAATTCCAAGAGACCCTTGTGAAGGCAAACAGTCGCATTCACATCGATGCACCGTTCCTCCAGATTCAGCTCGATGCCGGGCAGCTTCAGCTTGCGCAAGGCCTCCCTTGCACTCGACGAGAGTTTTGGAACCGGCTCGCCACCCCACCCGACACAACTAAAAATGAATATAAAAAAGACTGATTTTATTGAATCGGTCATACCGCGTTTCTTCCCGGGGATATGGTTATGGAGCCTGCTTCCATTGCGAATAGTTGCGGCCATCTGGCAGCGCAGCAATAAGCATCATCATCGGCTTTCCTCTTTGATCAATTTACCAAGTCGGGCAGCGATTTGCTGTAGGCTCTTGGGCCAATGATCAAACGACGTGCTTTTGGCGCCGGGGATCTTGGGCGTGGTGATGCCTTCGACTAGGGTGGCGCTGGGTTGGGCGTAGAGGAATTGGATTTCTTTTTGGCCGTAGGTTTGCGGGAGGCTTTGCGCGTAGACTT
>JACNJL010000012.1 GCA_014382585.1 Limisphaerales bacterium
CTGTCGGCGAAGCGTTCTTCCTCGATGCCCATGCTATGCAGGATGCTGAGGAAGACGTCGGACATTTGGGTGTCGCCATTGCGCCAGTATTGGCCGTGCTTGAGGCCCAGATTGGCGCCGCCGGCAACGAGGGTGGGCAGGTTCTTCGGCAGGTGCGTGGTGCTGGCGCCGGAGCCGTAGAGCACGATGGTGTTATCGAGCACGGTGCCACGGTTATCCTGATAGCCCTGCAGGCGTTTGAAGAAATGCACGAGTTGCTCGGTGAGAAATTGGTCGTACTTGGCAAACTGCAACTGGCCATCCTTATCCTGCGCGTGCGACAGGCTGTGGTGGGTGCGCTTGATGCCGAGCTTGATGGGAAACGTGTCGCTGATGCCCATGCCATCTTCGCGATTGAGCATGAAGGCGATGCTGCGGGTGATGTCCGCATCGAACGCCAGCGCGATGAGGTCGAACATCGTGCGATAGTAATCGGCGGGATCCCCCTCGGAATTGGCGTCGAGCTTGAGGTGCGTGTGGTCCTGTTTCTTGAGCGGGATATCGATCCATTTCTCGGACGCAACCAGGCGCTCCTCCACTTCGTTGAGCGAGGTGAGGTACTGATCCATCTTCTCGCGGTCGGATTTGCCGAGCTTTTGGTTGAGCGACTTGGCCTGCTCCAGCACGGCATCAACAAGCTTGATACGGCGCTTGAGATTCTTGCGCTGGCTTTCCAGCGAGGCGCGGTCCGCGCGGAAGAGACGATTAAAAATCTGGCGCGGATTGTTCTCCGCAGGAATCGGCTTGCCGGTGAGGCTGTAGGAAATGGTGCCCGTGCGCGACAGGAACCCGACGCCCGCATCGACGGACATCACCAGTGACGGTTGCCGGCAAAACTGTTTGGTGTGCTTGGCCACCACTTGATCGAGCGCCACGCTGTTGTACACCTCGCGCCTGGGATCCTGCAATGGCGCGCCGGTAAGCCACATGTCCGAGCACACGTGCGGATCGGATTTCGGGCCGTTCGGGTGATACAGTCCGCCCATGAAACTCAGCTGCTTGCGGAACGGCGCGAACGCCTCGGTTGATTTGCCGAACACAAACTGGCCGTCCTTTTCCGCGCGCGGAAACCAGCTCCACTCATCGATGCCGTGCTTGGCGTGCGGCAGTGACATGCCGTTGGCCGTGTACAACGCGCAGAACCGCCGTGGCGTGGCCTCGGCCACCTCTTTGCCCATCGCCTCCAACACCGGCAACACCAGCGTAGCCCCCGCCGCCCCCTTCAGGAACGCGCGTCGATCGAGTTGAAATGATTGGCTCATGATTTCAAAAAAAGTTCGGTCAGGAAAACGTCTTCCCGCATCCGTTTAGACGCAAATTAAGGCCCGTTTCTTCGAGAAACACAAGCCCGATGTCGGTGAGATGATGTCAACCGCACCCCGTTAGCCTTGGATACGGGTGCGCGACTTGTCGTGAAAGATTTGGAGCCTCGACGTGATTGGTCATTAGCATGGATTGCTACCAACTGAGTTCCTTTAGTTCCTCTTTAGTTACTGCCCTTCCCGAGCCGTCAACAAATGCTACCGCGATATATTTCAAATTGTGCTTCTCCATGTATTTTAATGCATCCTCAAGGCCACCCGCCCCATTCCAACCCAGTTCGCATTCAAAAAATCATCACCCGCTTCACCGTCATATCTTTAAGGGAGATGCCATCCAGTTTTTTGTTCAATAAGTAAGGATTGAGCCTTGACTGTGGCCACATTAGTGCTACATATGAGCCATGCCCAAGACGGCAACAATTCGAGCCCGAGTGCAGCCGGAGGTGAAGGCTGAGGCTGAGGAGATTTTGAATGAACTAGGGATGACGACTTCCGAGTCGATCCAGTTGCTCTTCAATCAGATCCGGTTGCGCGGCGAATTCCCGCTCGAATTGAAGGTACCAAACAAAGCCACACGGGCAGCAATGGACGAAGACCGGACCAAACTGCCTTCATTCGATTCGGTGGATGATTTGATGGCCGATCTCAATTCGTAATGCGCACGCTGCGCCGAACCAGCCGATTCAAAAAGGATTTCAAACGCGCCAAACGGGCAGGCAAACCATTGGCAATTTTGGAGGAAACTCTGCGTTTGCTGCAACAGGGCAAGCCATTGCCCGCCGCCCGGCGAGACCATGCGTTGATGGGGAACCTCGGCGACCTCCGCGAATGCCATCTCGCGCCGGATTGGCTGATGGTCTATCAACCGACCGATGACGAGCTGGTGCTCGTGCGGCTAGGAAGCCACTCGGAGTTGTTTGGATGAATCGATCCCTTCATCCGCCGTGTAGAGTTTGTAAAATCTACTTGGTTAAAAAAATATCGCTCGTGATCACGAACCGGATCAGGTCCTGCATTCGATATCCGTTTCGACGCAAAGTAAGTCCCTTTTCTTCGAGAAAAACAAGCTCGTTGTAGGTGAGTGTGCGGCCGGTGGCATAGGTGGCGAGGTGCTTGAGCACGCTGAAGGCCACGCGATCCATGCGCGGGCCGGCGAGGTAGGCGCGCAGGGCGGCGTAGTCGGCCACCTCGGTGTCGTCGGGCAGGCGGGCGCTGGCGCCTTGATGATCGGCGCGGAAGAGACCGCCGGCATCGAATTGCTCCAGCGGCAGCCCCCACGGATCGATGCCCGCATGGCAACTGGCACAGCCTTTGTGGTCGCGGTGCAGGGCAAGGCGTTCGCGCAAGGAAAGCTTGGGATCAATCTCTTCAATGCCCGGCACATTGGGCGGCGGATCGGCGGGCGGTTCGGCAATAATCTTGCGGGCCAGCCACGCGCCGCGTTTCACGGCGTTGGCCTCGCGGCCATCGGACAGCCCGGCGAGAATGCTCGTCTGCGCCAGTAACCCGCCGAGGTGTTTGCGGCGATGGGCGACGGGCGCGAAGTCGAAGCCGCGCTCGGTCTGGTCGCCGAGGCCGTAGTAGCTGGCGGTGATTTCGTTTGCCAGAATGAAGTCCGACTGCACAAGGTTTCGCGCGGGTAGGTTTTCGCGCACGAGATGTTGCAGCAGCTCTACCGGTTCGCGGCGGAGATTCAGCCGCACATCGCGCGTGAGCGTGGGGTACTTATTGCGGTCCATTTCCACCACATCGAATTTCTCCAGACTCAACCATTGCGAGGCGAACTCGTCGGCGAATTGCCCGAACCGCTCATCGCGAATAAGGCGTGTGATCTCGGTGTCCATTGCGGCGCGTAATTTGCCGGAGTCGGCGAGCTGGTGCAGGCGCGGATCCGGCGCGGTGTTCCAGAGGAAGTACGACAGCTTCGAGGCCAGTTCATGCTCCGTCAGCGGCTCGGCCTTCGGCGTGGTGCTTTCCTCGATGAGAAACAGAAACTGCGGCGAGGTCAGCACGATGAGCAGGGTTTCCTTGATGCTCTGCGTGAAATCGCCGTGCTCGGCGAAGGCGCTCTTCCATACGGCCATTAACGGCGATGCCTCGGCCTCGGTGACCGGCCGCCGATAGGCGCGCCCGGCAAATTCCCGCACGATCTCGCGCGCGTACACCTCGGGTTTATCCTCGTTGGCCGAGCCGATGAAAATGCGCCGGTGCGTCGCCGGCGGCCAGCTCTCGTAAAACGGTCCCTCAAATTCCACCGACCGGATCCGCAGGCGCGGCCGGTCCCGGCCGTCGGTGTGCTCGCTGCGGACGCCGATCTCGCGCACGCCGGCGAGGTAATTGTCGTTGTCCTCCTGCACATCGTCACTCGGATAATTATTGATTGCACCCTCGAACACATATTCCCGCAACGCCGTGCCCGCCACCTCCACTGGCCGTTGCACCGGCGCAAACGTGCTTCCGCAATCCCGGCGCAAGCCTAGGTGCACGCCGAGCCACGGTGAGCGTTTTTCGAATTGCACAAATCGCTTGGCCAATTCCGAGCCCTCTGCCACCGGCGTCAATACCACCCGTTGCGGCACGCCGCTGGCGCCATACCGCGCGCTCACCTGCACTGGCCCGGACGGGAGCCGAAGGAGGGCGAGGGCGGGTTCGCGACGCGCATCGACCAATTCGCGCCCGTCGATTTTCAAAGCCACATCCTCCACTTTCACCGGCGGTGCCTTCACGAACCGTTGGCCCGGCGCCAGCAACGCCTTCAGCTCGGCTACCTCGAGCGCGCGCCGATACAGCCGCACCTCGTCAATATCGCCCTTGAACTGCTGGGCGTCCTGGATACGGCCGATATGCAAATCCACTTTCGGATTATCCAGCACGCGCGGTTCGATCGTCCCCACGCCCACCTCGTAACCATTCACGTACACGCGCGTTTGATTCTTGCCGCGACGCACCACCGCCGCCACGTGCTGCCATTCGTTCACGCGGATGACGCCCGGGCGTGAGGCCACCGTGCCGTTGGGTTGATTGTCCGGATTCGCTGTCTCGATGCGCAACACCCCGCGATTGTTTGGCATGTCGAGATACCAACCGTGCGTCCAGCTGTATTTGCCGAGGCAAACAATGCCCGCCTGCCGCAGTTGTGTGGGGCGAATCCACGCCATCACGGTGAAGTCGCCCTTGCCTACGTCCATCGAGTTGTCGCGCGGCACCACCACCGCGTCGCCGTTGCCGTCCAGCGCCACCGCCTTGCCGTTCGCTCCAATCGGAGATTCCACAAACTTCGCGTCGCCCACTAACCGCCCCTCCAGTTTCTTTGGCTTCGGCAAACTGTCCGCGGTGTCGTCCAACGTCCATGCGCCGACGAGCTTTTCATCAAGCCGCGAGGCATCCGCCTGCACCGCCTCACCCGCTGCCGCCTGCACGTACACATCCGCCTGATAAATCCCGCCCTTCGGAATGACCACCCGCTGCGGTTCGTGCAGTCCACGCACCACCACGGATGCCTGATTCGCCGTTGCCGCGGGGGTGCCACGGTCGAGTAGCAGCAGGTCCTCGTATTTTGCCGCGTTCACGCGCACGCGGAACTTCCCGTGTTGCGGCAGCTCGCGCAGTGAGATTTTGAAATTCGCGCGCGGCCCGTATGTGCTCTCCACCTGCCACTGTTCCGCGCTGGGGATTGACGCCCGCAGCAACAGGCCATCGGGCACCACGCGATACGCCTTGCCGCGCGGATACCCCATCGTCCCGCGCATGCAAGCGAAGACCGCGTGGTAGATACTGTCGTACTCGCGCCAACCGCGCACCGTGCCGTTCCCTTGGTAGCCTTCGTTGAACCGCCACTGGGTGCGCATCTTAAACGGTTCAAAAGCAAACGACTTCTTGGGCACCAACTGGCGCACGATGAAATTGTTGTTGGCGAGCAATGCGCTGTTGGCGCCGAGGATCAATCGATCCGGACTTGGCTCGGGATTGATCTCGTGCCCGAGATCCACGCGGAAGTTCTGGATCACCGGCTTCGCGGCCGCATCCACAATGGCGAGGTCCAAAGCCCGTTCCGCGATATCAAAATAACTCTCCACCAACAATGGCGACAACAACATCGACTGCCCGTTATTCACGAAACCGTCCTTGGACACGCCGTCCGGCGGCAACACGCCCGTGAGATCCTCCTCGATGCCCAGCAAATCGCGCAGCGTGTTGCCGTACTGCGCCACCGTCAACCGGCGCGCCCCACCGTTCTTTGGCCGCACGCGCGACCGCGCCATCGCCAGCGCCTCGTCGATCCACACCACCATCAACGCCCGCTCCGCCTTCGTCGGCTGCGTCTCGTCTTCCGGCGGCATTTCCTCCTCCAGCAACTGCTTGCGAATAATCTCCCAATGCCGCACCTCCTTGTCCGGCACCGTGCCGTCCAGATAATCCACCCGAATCCCCGCCTTCGGCTTCCGTTCCCCGTGGCAATCAAAACAATACCGCTTCAACAACGGCTGCACCAACCGCTGAAAATCCTGCTGCACCACCGCCGGCTCCTTGGCCGGCAACGCGCCCGCCAGCATCAGCAATCCCAGAAATATTCGAAACCCGTTCACCGCCCCAATCCTCCCCTGCCCCACCGAACCGAGCAAGGAAAGAAGCCCCCTTCCTTGCCAATCTGTTCGGGCGCATTTACAAAGGGGCATGCGCTTTCTTTTTTCATTTCTGATGGTGTGCGGTGTTTTGCAGGCGGCTGAACAGGCTGAACGACCAAACATTTTGTGGATCACGGCTGAGGACATGAGTCCGGTGCTGGGTTGTTACGGGGACCCGTTTGCCATCACGCCGAATATTGATCGGCTCGCCAAGGAGAGCGTGCGGTACACGAAGGCGTTTGCCAGTGCGCCGGTGTGTTCGCCTTCGCGGTCGTGCTTGATCACCGGTTGCTATCCGACCTCGCTGTCCACGCAGCAGATGCGGTCGGGGTTTGCGATTCCGAAAAGCATGCGTGGGTTTCCGGCGTTGCTGCGCCAACGCGGGTATTACACGACCAACAACGTGAAGACCGATTACAACACCGGCAACTACGCGGACATCATTAAACACTCGTGGAACGAAAGCAGCGCCACCGCGCATTGGCGCCAGCGCGGCGGGCGGGCGCAGCCGTTCTTCAGCGTGTTTAACCTGATGACCTCGCACCAAAGCCGGTCGATGGTGTGGCCGTACGCGCGCTTCAAGGAAGAGGTGCAAAGCACCTTGTCGCCGGGCGATATCCATGACCCAAACAAAGTGCCGCTGCCGCCGTATTATCCGGATACCCCGCTGGTGCGGCGCGAGCTGGCGCGCTTTTACGATTGTGTCACGGCGATGGACCTGCAGGTGGGCGCGCTCCTCAAACAACTGCAGGAAGACGGCCTTGCGGAAAACACCATTGTGTTTTTCTACAGCGACCACGGCAGCGGCATGCCCCGCCACAAACGCGCCCTGCTTGATAGCGGCATGCATGTGCCCCTGCTCATTCGGTTCCCCAAAAAATGGCAGCACCTCGCCCCGGGCAAACCCGGCACCACCTCCGATCGCCTTGTGAGTTTTGTGGACTACGCCCCCACCGTGCTGAACCTGCTCGGCCTGCCGATCCCCAAGGCCATGCAGGGCGAACCGTTCCTCGGCTCGAACGCCGCCGCGCCGCGCCGTTATGTGTACGGCCATCGCGATCGCGTGGACGAAGTGCGCGACCTCGCCCGTTCCGTGCGTGACAGCCGTTACCTTTACATCCGCAACTACATGCCGCACCTCGGCTACAACCAACCCACCGCCTGGCCGGACAGCGGCGAGATTCGCCACGAGTTTTATCGCCTCACCAATTCCAAAAAAATGTCCGGCGCCCAATGGCACTTCGCCGGCCCCACACGGCCGGTGGAGGAACTGTACGACTGCCAAGCGGACCCACAAAATTTGAAAAACCTTGCCCGTTCCAAAGCGCATCAAAAAATCCTAAAGCAATTGCGGACCGAGCACCTCCGGCACATCACTGAAACGGCGGACCTCGGGTTTCTGCCGGAGAGCGAAGCGTGGACGATGTTTGCCAAGCAAACCGGTTGGGAGATCGGCCAAGCGCGTAGGATACCCCTTGCCGGCATCCATCAAGCCGCCGCCCAAGTGGGGGTGGCCAGCGAGAAACAGCTTTTGAGCAACCTGTATTCAGCCATTCCGGCGATTCGTTACTGGGGCGCCATCGGGCTGGCGGCCAGGTCGAACATCTCCGACTCAGCCAAGCGCGTGTTAAAACAGAAGCTGAGCGACCCCTCGCCGGCGGCGCGGATCGAGATCGCCAACGCGCTCGCAGCCCATGGCGACATTCCCAACGCATTGCCTCCGCTGATCAACGCGACGCAACATGAAAACCTCATCGTCGTCACCCACGCCGCCCGCACCATTGAGCTACTCGGCAAACAGGCCATCGCCGCCAAAGCCCCCATGGCCGCCGCCCTCAAGCGCGCTGAAACCATTCGCCCCCCAGACACCCCCGCCACCGTCGTCCTCCCCGGCGACAAAGATCTCGCCATGTTCGTCGCCTTCAGCTGCCGCGCCTTT
>JACNJL010000013.1 GCA_014382585.1 Limisphaerales bacterium
CGTGAGCCGTTCCACGCCGGCGGCGAAGCTGGCGGAGATTGCGAAGTACAAAAAGTTGCTCGAAGCGAAGGTGAACCGGCCGGACAACTTGCCGCGCGGGCGGGCACTCTTCCAGCGCACCTGCGCGCAGTGCCACAAGCTCTACGGCGAAGGCGGCGAGATTGGGCCGGACATCACGGGCTCCAATCGCAACAACCTCGATTATTTGCTGACCAACATGCTCGACCCGAACGCAGAGATTCCCAACGACTATCGCACAACGATATTACGCACGAAGGACAAACGCGTGTTAGTGGGCGTCATCCGCCGTAGCGAAGGGCAGTCGGTCACCATTGCCACCCCGGCCGAAGTGGTAACCGTGGCCAGGCGCGATGTGGCCGCGATTGACCCGCAGGATTTTTCAATGATGCCCGAGGGCCTCGTGCTGGCGCTGAAGGAAGATGAATTGCGAGATCTCGTGGCGTACTTGCGCGGCAGTCGACAGGTGGCCTTGCCGCCGAAACCATTAATTGAACAATGATGGGCAGGATGTTCAGGATTTATTTCCTGAAATCATTTCGATAAATTCGCGCGGCGTGACGATGGGGATGCCTTCGTGTTTTTTTAATACGAGCAAATCTTTGTCGCCGGTTATGATGATTTGGGCATTTCCAGCGATGGCAGTGGCTAAAACCCAGTCGTCATCGAGGTCGCGGCAAATGGGTTTTGGCGGGGGGAGCGGTTCAGCCAATTCAATGAGTTTCGCATAATTCAAAAATGAAGATTGTGCGGGATGGTCTTTTCCGAAATGCCGTTCGAGGACACTCTGCAGTTCTTTCAGTAGTTTCGGACTGCTGACCATTTCGTGGTGCTCAGAAATAGTTTCCACCAATTCATGGCAAAACCCGGTGGAGGCGAAGGCCGCGAACAGGACGTTGGTGTCCAGCAGGACTTTCACGAAATCAGCTTGAACACATCCTCATCGGTGTAGATGCCCATCTTGCGTGCTTGTGGGACGAGTTCCGCGCGGGCGGCGGCGAGTGAGGTTTTGAATTGCTTTTTTAACAACGCCCGGCGCACGTATTCGCTCTGCGAAACACCTTCGGCCTTGGCGGCCTTTTTGATGTCCCGCCGCATTCCCTTGGGCAAACTGATGGTTAATGTCTCACGCATACTGTAAGACACTGTAACACAATTTGGCCGGGCGTCAAGCGGGTTGCAGCTGCAGTTTGTCTGCGAGGAATGCTTCCAACTTTACGGTGTCGGCGGCGAAGCGGCGGATGCCTTCGGCTAGTTTTTCGGTGGCGCAGGGGTCTTCGTTCAACTGCCAGCGGAAGATGGTTTCGTTGAGGGAGATTTTTTTCGCATCACTGGCGTTGGCGGTTTCTTCGGTGAGTTTGAGGGGGAGGTCGCCTTCGGTGGCTTGGAGTTCCTCGAGGAGGTTGGGACTGATGGTGAGTAGATCGCAGCCGGCGAGTTCGGTGATTTCGCCGGTGTTGCGGAAGCTGGCGCCCATCACTTCGGTGGCGTAGTCGAATTTTTTGTAGTAGTTGTAAATGGCAGTGACCGATTGCACGCCGGGATCGTCGGCGGGGGCGTAGTCGTTGCCGGTCTTGGCTTTGTGCCAGTCCATAATGCGGCCGACGAAGGGGCTGATGAGCTGCACACCGGCCTCGGCGCAGGCGACGGCTTGGGGGAAACTGAAGAGCAACGTGAGGTTGCAGTGGATGCCTTCTTTTTCCAACTCCTCGGCGGCGCGGATGCCTTCCCACGTGGCGGCGATTTTGATGAGAATGCGGTTGCGGTCGATGCCGTTCTTTTCGTAACGCGCGATGATCGAGCGCGCCTTGGCGAGCGTGGCTTCGGTGTCGAAGCTGAGGCGAGCATCCACTTCAGTGCTCACGCGGCCGGGCACGATTTTCAAAATCTCGAGGCCAAAAAACACCGCCAGTTTGTCCAGCGCATCCTCCATGCTCTCCGCTTCGGCGGTGACTTTGCCGAGCAGCTCTGCGTACTCGGGCATCTGAGCGGCCTTTAGAATGAGGCTGGGATTGGTGGTGGCGTCTTGCGGGGTGTATTCGCGGATAGATTCAAAATCGCCGGTGTCGGCGACGATAGTGGTGCACTGCCGCAAGGAATCAAGATGACTGCTCATGAGCCGATTAAACCATATCATTCCCGCGCCGACAAGCGGCGGTGTAACCATTCTTTTTTCATTGCGTATCCAGCGAAAAATAAAGGAAAACGTGTTGCCTTTAAACATCAACCCCCTAAACTAACTTTATGCGAATCTCATTTCTGCTGTTTGCCCTTTTACTTACACCTGCCGCGTTTGCTGCGGACGCCGCGCCGCTTTCCGCCGCTATGCCCAAAGGCGCAGTGGGTTATATGGAAATCAATGACCTCGGACAGCGCCTAATTCAGTTGCGCGACTCGGCGTATTACGCGGATGCTCTGGATTCGCCCCAAATCAAACAGTCCATGAAACAGCCGCAGTATAAACAATATTCTGCTGGCCGAAAAATTGCGGAAGCGTACCTCGGCATGAATCTTTGGACTGCGGCAGACAAACTTTTTGGTAAAATCGCCGTGGGCATTTACCCAAAAGCCAACAGCAAACAACCCGACGTGGCGGCAATGATTCGAGTGACCGACCCCGCCGCATGGGCGCACGTACGCGAACGCATTGAGCCGCTGCTGGTGCTGGCTAGAGACAGTGTGAAACGCGAAACACGCGGCGAACTGGAGCTGCTCACATTGAGCGGCAACAACGGTAAAGTCTTCGTGGCCTTTCACAAAAATTGGCTTGCCGCCGCCAGCACACCCGCGTTGCTCGATCAATCCATAGCCGGTCTGCGCGGGGAGGCGAAACAGTCCGTGGCACACAATCCCGCCTTCAAAAAAATGGAACGCGATATGGGCGCCGAACACTTCGTGAGCGCGTGGACCGATCTCGGCTATTTCCGAAAACTCGCCGGTAAGCGTTTCAGTCTGCCGGAAAAATATAAAGATGGATTTGTGTCGCTGATGTTTTCCGGCATCATCGAGCTGGCGATGCAGAGCGATTATTTAGGGCTCACGCTTGATGCTGACAAGGCCGGACTCAAGCTCGCTGCCGGCATCGAAGGCGATCCCAAGGCGTTGGGTGAAAAGTTCGGCTGGTTTTTTTCTGAAGCCGGCACACCCGGCACTCGTGATGTGCCCGCCGTGCCCGGGCTAATGGGAGGCCTTTCCATCCACCGAAAACTCAGCGGGTGGTATGGCAAGCGCGAAGCGTTGATGGACGAACGCCTGCAAGCGGGCTTCGACAAATTTGAGAGTGACCTCGGCACTATTTTTCCGGGACGCGACATCGGCGATGATATTATGCCCGCCTTTGGCTCCACCATCACCTTTCTGGCGGCCAAGCAATCCTTCAAACATTTCAAAGGCGAGCCGGGGATCAAGCTGCCGGGCTTTGCATTGCTCTTTGACCTCAACCGCCCGGCGGACGGCAACCTGTTTCAACTCGTTTTCCAAACCATTGTTACCATCACCAACTTCGCCGGCGCGGAACAAGGCGGGCGTGAGCCTTCGGTGATGACCGCCGTGGTGCACGAAGGGGTCGCCATCAACACCATTCAATATTTGCGCCCGCCGCAGGGCGAGCGACTGGATCTTTCGTACAACTTTATTCCGTGCGCCGCCACGGTGAACGGGCGCTTCGTGTTTTGCACTTCGCTGGAGCTGTTGAAATCGTTGGTGACGGAATTGAAAAAACCTCAAAACCCTCAGCGCGTGAATCGCAACTTCAATTTCGAACTGCATCCGCCTGCGTTGGCGGGTTTGGTGGCGGACAACCGCCGCACGCTTGTGGCCAAAAATATCCAAACCGGAAAGCCCGCCGAACAAGCGCGCGCCGAAATTCAGTTGGCCGAGCGTCTATTGAAAGCGATTAAAATTCTACGCTTCAGCACCAGCGTGAAAGACAAAGGATTCCAAATTCAACTCGAAGGCAAATGGGCCGAATAAATAATCCAACGGGAATCCTCGCCCCGCACGACACGCGCCAATGGACGCGACGCGACGCCACGCATTTGCTGTGGCGCACCCAATTCGGCGCCACGGCCGCCGAAGTGACCGCTGCCCAAAAGGGTGGCTTGGCAAAAACATTGGATCGACTGCTCACGCCGCAAAAAGAAACAGCGGATTTTGCGGACACCGAATCGCTCCTGCGCGAAGCGGCTTACGACACCGGCGCAGTGGGCGATCTGCAGTCGTGGTGGCTGCATCGGATGCATTACACCGCCAATCCACTTACGGAAAAGCTCGCGCTCTTTTGGCACAATCATTTTGCCACTTCGTTTTCCAAAGTGCAAAGCGTGCCGCATATGACCGTGCAGAATGATCGATTCCGCGCCGAATCACTCGGCAATTTTCGCACGCTGCTGCACGCGATGGCGAAGGATGTGGCGATGCTCATTTGGCTGGACAGCAACGCCAACCGCAAGCGGCACGCAAATGAAAATTTCGCGCGCGAGGTGATGGAACTTTTCAGCCTCGGCGAAGGCAACTACACCGAGGACGACATCAAACAGGCCGCGCGCGCCTTCACCGGCTGGCATGTGCGCGATGACAAGTTTTGGTTCAACACACGCCAGCACGATGTCACGAACAAAACTTTATTTGGCAAAACGGCCAACCTTGACGGCGGCGAGGTGATCGATCTGTGTCTCGCGCACAAGGCGTGCGCGCGCTTCATCGCCTTTAAATTGCTGCGCGCCTTTGTGCTCGATCAACCCACCGAAGCCCACATCACCGCGCTGGCCGCGCGCTTGCGCACGCACGATTTCGCGATGCGTCCGGTGATGCGCGAGCTGTTGGGATCCCGATTATTTTTCAGTGCCACAGCGCGACACGCGCGCATCAAGGAACCGCTGGAACTCACGCTGGGCGCGTGTCGGGCGCTGGGGGTTCGGCCCAATTTGCAGGCGGTTAATCGCGTGTCCGGTCAGCTGGGCCAATCGGTTTTTGAGCCGCCCACGGTGAAAGGCTGGGAAGGCGGCCGCCTGTGGATCACCTCCGCCTCACTATTGCAGCGCAATAATTTTGCGATGGCATTGTTGGGCGGACAAATGGGGCAAGTGACCGAGCCAAACAGGAGCGGTGATCATTATCGCGAGCTGCTGCTTTCGCGCGAAGTGCGCGGATTGGCCGAGGCAAAAGATGAGCCGCGCAAACTGGTGCACCTAATGATGACGCTGCCGGAATTTCAACTCACCTAAAACAATGAACACACGACGCACTTTTCTGAAATCCATAGGAGCGATAGGCGCCTCCGGCTTGGTGGCTTTGGGCACCCGACCCCATCCGGTGTTCGCGCGCGCGGCGCAACCCAATCCCGATGGACGCATCCTCGTGCTGGTGCAACTCGCCGGCGGCAATGATGGGCTCAACACGGTGGTGCCGTTTGAGGAAGATAATTATCGCAAGCTGCGCCCCAGCCTCGGCATTGGCAAAGGTGCGGCACTGAAGCTCGAGGGCGCGCTGGGGCTGCATCCGCAAATGCAGGGTTTCAAGGAATTGTTCGATGACGGCGCGCTGGGCATCGCGCAGGGCATCGGTTATCCGAACCCGAACCGCTCGCACTTTCGCAGCATGGACATTTGGCACACCGCAAAGCCGAACATCGAGGACAAGCGCGACGGCTGGCTCGGGCGCGCATTTGATGCCTCGGCAAAAATGCTCGGCGGCACAGTGCCGGCCGTGGCGTTGGGCACGGATCGGTTGCCGTTGAGTTTGGTGTCCACAAAATTCACCGTGCCCACGGTGCGCAGTCTGCGCGATTATCAATTGCAACTACGCGGCACCAAAGCCGAACAAGCCGCGCACCGCGCGCGGATGCGCAAGCTGGCCGACGGTGGCAGCGCGGGCAATAGTGATTTGGATTTTCTGCGGCGTACCGCCACCACGGCACTGGATACTTCGGCGAAAATTGCCGAGGTGATGTCCGATTATAAACCGGCTAAGCCGTATCCGCAAAACGGCCTCGGCCAGCGGCTCAAGAGCGTGGCGCAACTCATCACGGCGGACCTCGGCGCGAGTGTTTATTTTGTGTCGCTCGGCGGCTTCGACACGCACGCCGAGCAGGAAGGCGCGCATGCGGGGTTAATGCAGGAACTGTCCTCTGCACTGGCGGCGTTCCATGCCGACCTCAAGGGGCACGGTCTGTCCAAGCGCGTGCTCACGGCGACGTTTTCGGAATTCGGCCGGCGCGTAAAAGAAAACGGCAGCCTCGGCACCGACCACGGCGCGGCCGGTCCAATGTTTTTCATCGGCGACGCAGTGAAAGCCGGAGTGCACGGAAAGCACCCAAGTCTCACCGATCTCGATCAAGGCGATCTCAAGCACCACACCGATTTTCGAAGCGTGTACACTACGCTGTTGACCGATTGGCTCAATTGGCCCGCCGAAGCCGCGGTGGGCGGGAAGTATGCGAAGCTGAAATTATTGGCGTAAAATCTTTGGAGGGTAAACGTGTCAGCGGTTTCCCGAAGCAATCAATAATAATAGCCAAGGGTGAAACCCGTCATTTCTTTTTTTCGGCGCTGGATTTTTTATAGGCTTCGATGGCTTTCTTCAGGCGTGTTTGGGCGGCTTCGTGTTCTTTTTTAGCAATCATCAATTCTTTTGTGGCATTGGATGAAGCGCCTGATTTTCCGGCAGCCGCGGCTTTTTTCTGGGCGGCGAGCTTGAGGTATTCTGCTTTGCTTATTGGTTTTTTTGCAGCCGGCTTTTTTTGTCCCGCTTTTTTCTTTGCGGCTTCAGCGGCGGCTTTTTTTTTGGCGGCGGCTTGTTTGAGGTATTCCTCTTTGCTAATGGGCTTTTTCGCGGCGGGCTTTTTCTTGGCCTCGAGGGAGGTGGCGCGTTTGGCGATTTCGGCTTTTTTTGACTCAATTTGTTTGCGTTTGAGCGCGAGGTATTCTTTTCGTAGCACACCTTGTTTGGTGTATAGTTCGCTTAAATCTTTCCGGACGGCAGTGATTTTGGCGTCGTATCCGGCGATGCGTTTTTTGAGGTCGTCTTCCTTGTCATCGGCAATCAGGCTGGTGGCGAGGCACAGGGTGAGGGTGGTGATGAGTGTTTTCATGATGTCAAATGGACGTCGAATCTGGCAGGCCATTCACATTTGTCAAACCTCATTCAAGCGCGCGAAATACGCTCCATTAAAAAACCCGCCGGACTTGTGGTCCGACGGGTTATCCAACCTGTTCAGCCCCCAATGCTCCTCCATACAGGGGCGAACAACTTGGTAGACGGCTACCGCAGCGAGAAGTTTCAATCAATTTACAATCGTTGTTACCGCCTTGCGCGTTGGCGTGAATGGGAGTAGGATGCGGGGGATGATTGCGGGACACAAAAACGCGCATGCATTCGCGAATTTCCACGGGCGCACCCGTGAAGGGCTCACCGCATTCAGCCGGCGGGGCATGCTCAAGGCGGGTCTTGCGGGGGTGGCTGGGCTTTCGCTGCCGGATCTTCTGCGCTTTCGAGCGGAAGCGGCCCAAGTCGGCCGGCCGATGGGCGGCCGGAAGGCGGTGATTCTTCTCTGGATGTCCGGAGGGCCGAGCCATATTGATACGCTCGATCCCAAGCCCGATCAGCCGGAAATCAAGCGCGGGCCGTTTGGCACGATCCCCACCACATTGCCCGGTGTGCGTGTGTGCGAGCATTTGCCCAAGTACGCGAAGTTGACGAATAAGCTTACGATCGTCCGTTCGATGGATGCGCGCGGTAGCAGTCATCAGCCAAACCAGGTGATGCAAACCGGCTTCCGCGCCGCTGCGCCACGCACCAATCGCGAGGGCTCGATGTACCCGGCGATGGGTTCGATTGTTGGCAAATTGCGCGGCGCGAATGACCCCGCGCTGCCGCCGTACGTAGTGCTCAACCACCTTGACCGTACGCACTTCGCGTGGGGCGGTTGGCTGGGCAAACAACACGATCCTTTTGTGGGGGACAAGGTGGATCAATTGTTGCGATTGCCCGCAGGTCTTTCGCTGAAGCGCCTGCGTGAACGTCGTGCGTTGTCGAACCAAATCGAATCGATCCAGCGCCACCTCGATCAACACGGCAATATGGCCGCCCTCGATACCTTCAACCAAGGCGCGTACGATTTGATTTTTGGGCAAAAGGCAAAAACTGCGTGGGATGTTTCGCGCGAGCCACAAAAAATCATCGATGCCTACGGCAAACACCCATGGGCAAAGAAAGCGCTTCTCGCGCGGCGGCTCGTTGAGGCTGGCGTGGCGTTTGTGACGATTGATCTTTCCAACCACCGGAGCTCCGGCACGTGGGACACGCACGGCGACAAATCCGATGGCGTTTACGGAGGCATCGAAAGCGGGCTCAAGCCGTTGCTGCCGGTGTTCGATCATCTTTACAGCACGCTCATCAACGACCTCAGCGAGCGCGGATTGCTCGATGAAGTGCTGGTGATTGCGATGGGTGAATTCGGCCGAACGCCCACTATCGGCACACAAAACGGCTTCACCGGCGGCCGCAACCACTGGCCGAATGTAATGAGCTTCACGTTGGCCGGCGGCGGTTTTCGGCACGGGCAGGTAATTGGCGCGAGCGATGCCGAGGGTGGCTTTCCGGCGGAACGACCGGTGACCCCCGCCGACCTCGCCGCGACGGTGTACCATCACTTCGGCGTGCCGCAGGATGCCACGTTCACCGATCTCAAAAACCGCCCGCGCTTCATCGTTGATCACGGCGTGCCGTTGAAGGAACTCCTTTAGTCCTCGCTGCGGCCAAGCAACTGGTCCGCGATGGACTTGGCCTCAGTTTTTTGATCATCAGTCATATCCGAGGGAAACTGCTGCAGCGCCTGCTTCGCCACGGGTTGGCCATTCGCCGCGGCAAGATGAACCCACACGTAGCCGGCCACCAGTTCCCCTTGGTCGATGAGATCGAATCCGCGCTGAACCTGTTCTTCGGCCAGCACCTCTCGCTTGCGCCATGATTGACGTTTGCTTTGGGCATCCCAACTGCGCCGTATCGTGAGTTGGCCTTCGTGGAAAAGGTATTCCGATTTCAGCACGCCATTGGTGTGCCATTCGCGTTGGGAAAGTTTGAGCCCATTGGTGTAAACGCTCTCCGCACTTTGGGTGCCGTTGGCATATTTGTGGGCGAGCGTTCCAGAAAAAAGATTGGATGTGCCGGCGGCATACCACAGCCCGTTGTGTTCTGTAATGGGGCCGGTGGATTTGGGTTTCGGTGCCGCTTCATTCCCGCGGTTGCAAGCGGCGGCGAGTAAAAACATTCCAGTGAGAAACGTATGCCAGCCGTTCATGGTTGGACAAATCCCATCATGCGCGGCGCGGGCACACGGCCCTGAAATAGAGGCGCGTGCGGTTGCACCGGATTGCCCGCAGGATCCACGCGGGTGAGAGTGACTTGCGGCGCAAAGTGGTTGTACGACATTTGGTTGAACTGCGTACGATTTCGAAACAGTCCTCCGACAAAGGGAGCGCGTCCAAGGTACGGTACATTTTGTTGATTCAACGTGCGGAGTTGGCGCGCGTAACTGCCCACCGTGATTGGCACGCCGTTGGCGGCGAGATATTGGGTGTTGATGGCCGCGCGCGAGGGGCCGTAGCCCGGCTGCGCAAATTGCCAGTTCGCATTGAGCCCCAAATGGAGGGTGCCGTTGGGCTGCACATACGGCAGTACGGTGAGATTCGCACTGGAAAATTGTGCGGTTGCTTGGCCAACCCCGAGCAAGCCGAGGCTGAGAATGAGCGCGTGTGTTATGCCATTCATAGGGGCAATATGCACTTGATTCGCCAAATGCGCAAGCTTGTGCATTGCGCGTCTGGATTTATTTCGCCAAGCCATCGGTATGAACATTTCATCGAAGCTGGCCGTTGGTTTGTTTGTTTTCACCACCTCGCTTTTCGCTCAACCCAAAATCTACAATTACGATGAGGCAAAGATCCCGAAATTCACTTTGCCTGATCCACTGATTATGGCTGATGGCGCACCGGTAAAATCCGTGAAGCATTGGGAAACCCAACGGAGACCGGAGATTTTGGAGTTGTTCAAAAAAGAAATGTACGGCCGCGCACCGGGCAAGCCCGCAAAGCAAAGTTACTTTGTGCTCACGCATCATAAAAACGTGCTCGGCGGCAAAGCCGATCGCAAACAAGTGGAGGTGCGCTTCGCCGGAACGGGCAAGGGGCCACGTATGACGATTTTGATTTACCTGCCCGCGCGCGCCAAGGGCCCTGTGCCAATATTTCTCACGCTCAACTTTCGTGGCAACCACACCATCCATCCGGACCCGACCATTCGCCTAACTCCCTCGTGGGTGCGCGGCAAGGTGAAAGGCGAAACCAAAAACAATCGCGCCACCGAAAACGGACGCGGCCTTGCAAAAAGCCGTTGGCCGGTGGAAACCATCCTCGCGCGCGGGTATGCGCTGGCCACCATTTATTATGGCGACATCGATCCGGACTTTGATGACGGTTGGAAAAACGGCGTGCACGCGTTGTACCCCCAAACCAAAAAACGCAAACCCGACGCGTGGGGCAGCATCGCCACGTGGGCGTGGGGGCTGAGCCGCGCGATGGATTATTTGGAAACCGACCGCGAGATCGATCACCACCGCGTCGCGGTGATGGGCCATTCGCGCCTCGGCAAAACTTCCCTCTGGGCTGGCGCGGCGGATCCGCGTTTTGCGTTGGTCATTTCCAACGACTCCGGCTGTGGCGGCGCAGCACTTTCGCGCCGTGCCTTCGGCGAAACCGTCCAGCGCATCAACACGTCCTTCCCGCATTGGTTCTGCGGCAACTTTGCCAAATACAACGCCAACGAAAACGCCTGCCCCATCGATCAGCATCAGCTCATTGCGCTCATGGCCCCGCGCCCCGTGTACATCGCCAGCGCCGCCGCCGATCGCTGGGCCGATCCCAAAGGCGAATTCCTCGCCGGTCTTCACGCGAATCCGGTTTATCAATTGTATGGCTTGCGGGGTTTGCCCGCCAAAACCCATCCGCCGTTGGACATGCCATCCATGGGCACCATCGGCTATCACATTCGCACTGGTCGGCACGATGTCACGGATTTTGATTGGGCAGCGTACCTGAAATTTGCCGATAAACACCTCAACCCCCACAAAAAGTGATTATTCACAGGCAAAAATCCATTTTGGGAACGCTTTCATTGCATTGCTTTAAGTAACCGAAACGTCTAAAATACGTCAGACAGGACAGATGAACCCAATGCATATGTTTAAAAATTTACTTTTAACCGTCGGACTGACGGCGATGATGACGCCCGCGGCCGATTTGGCCCCGTGGGAAAAAACCGCACCCGAGTCCATTGAGGATCTCCTGGCCATCCAAGGCAAAGTCCAGACGATGCTGGAAGATGCCATGGCGGCGACGGTCACCCTGCAAATGGGCGGCTCCTCCGGCAGCGGCGTGATCATCAGCGACGACGGGCTCATCCTTACTGCGGGCCACGTCTCCGGAACGCCTGGGCGCAAAGTTACTGTGATCCTTGCCGATGGCCGGAAATTTGAAGGCAAAGCGCTTGGCAAAAATAAAGCCGATGCCGGCATGGTGCAAATCCTCAAGCCGAAAGATTTGCCCACCTCGCATTACGAGACACACAAAACCAATCTCCCCAAAGTCGGCCAATGGGTTGTTTCCATTGGCAATCCCGGCGGGTTGGACGCCAAGCGCGGCGCGGTGGTACGCCTCGGCCGCATCATCTTCTCGCGCCCGGATACACTCCGCAGCGATTGCAAACTGCTCGGTGGCGATTCCGGCGGGCCGCTTTTTAACCTCGATGGAACCGTCATCGGCATTCATAGCCGAATCTCCGGCGAGCCGGACCAAAACTACCACGTCTCCATGCCCGCCTTTCACGGCGATTGGAAAAACCTCAGCGACCCTTCGCTGCCCGGATTTCTTGGAGTTACGGCCGTGGATTACAAAAAAGACGGCGTCGAAGGGGCCGAGCTAGAAATCATTCGCGACAATTCCCCCGCAAAAAAATCCGGCCTAAAAGTAGGTGATATCATCATCAAAGTAAGCGGTAATGACGTGAAGGCCTCGGGCAACCTCACTAGCCTCATCGGCAAACTCCGCCCCGGTGCTAAAACCAAACTCACTTTATTGCGCGATAAAAAAGAAATGGAAATTGAAGTTACCCTTGGCAGTCGCCCCGGAGCTGCTCCCAAATTGCCCTTTGGTTTTCCGCCTCGTAAATAGTGCAAGCAACCTGGAATAATTTAATCATGAAAAAATTTCTCATCCTGTTTCTCGCCCTCGGCGCACTGAACGCACCGGCCGCCTCCAGCCTTCCCTCAGCCCTGCGCACCGATGGCAAAACCGTAGTCGCCGCCTTCAGCGACGTGGAAAAAATTGCGCGTAGTTGCACGGTCCGAATCATTTACGGTACCGGCTACAAAGTCGCGGTTGGCACGCTGGTGAATGATCAGGGATTAGTGGTGACCAAATACAGCGAACTCGATACCGCCAAATCCGGCGGTACGCTGCGCATCGCATTGCCCGGCGCCGAACGGTACAACCGCGGCAAAATCGTCGCCCACGACAGCGCTACTGATTTGGTGTTCATCACCACGGATTTGACCCAAAAACCAGATTACCAATGGGCCAAGACCGATGAGATCGCCCCCGCCACTTGGGTTGTCGCCGGCGTGGCCGGTTCCGCGACACGCCCTTACGTGCGTGCGGGCATTACCAGCGCGACAGCCCGCGCCATCCCCAAAGCGGGCGCAGTAATCGGAATTTTGATGGGCACCGAGGTGAAAGATAAAAAAGGTGTGCCCGTGCGCACCGTGACACCCAAGGGTCCGTCCGAACAAGCCGGCATGAAAAACGGCGACGTCATTCTTTCCATTGAAGGCAAGGCCGTGAATTCCACTGACGAGTTGAAGAAAGCTGTGGGCAAACATGACGCGGGCGAAACCATCACCGTGGTCGTGCAGCGGAAGGACGAACAGAAGACACTGAAGATCAAGCTCGGCTATCGCGAGTTGGTGTTTGCCAGTATGAAATCACGCAACGATAAACTCAGCGGCAAAGTCAGCGTGCGGCGGACCGGGTTTGAAAAAATCATCCAACACGAGGTCACCCTCGCCCCTTCCGAAATGGGCGGGCCTTTGCTGGATCTCAAAGGCCGTTTGCTCGGGATCAATATCGCCCGGCGCAATCGCGTAGAATTTTTCGCCCTCCCCGCCAGCCTCGTTCAAAAAGTAATCAAGGCTAAAGCCGCCGAGATTGCAAAGGCTACTGAAAAAACCGAGTAGTTTTGAGTGAAAGGTTGAGTGAATGGTTGAGTGAATAGTTTCCGGACTCGCAAGCTCGTCCCTCCAGCGATTCACGGCTAAATTTGGAGGGACGAGCTTGCGAGTCCGCGCAGTTACTTCCCCTTCGGCAATTTCACCGGCGTGTATTGCCAGATGAGATCGCCCTGTTTCAAGTCGCGGTTGACGTTGTCATCACGGAAAACCAGCTTGCCGCCGTCATCCTTCTGATTCCACCCCACGCCGTGCAGGCGATAACGATCCTTGGCGCGCGCGTACGCATAGGGTTTGCCCGTAAACGGATCGTGCGGCGTGCGCGCCTTAAGCTTCTCCAATTTGGCCGGATAGCTGTCGTGTTCCAGCCGGTGCAATTCCAGTAAACACGCAATGCGCGCGTGATCCACCGCCGCCTGCCCGCTGCCGGTGCGAATACCCACCTGCCCCACAGCGGGCAACAACATGCCGGGTAAAAGGTTGTACGGATTGCGGCCCAAACCCTCGATGTGCTTTTCAAATGCCACCGCCACTTCCGGCTGAATGCGGCGCGCCTTGGTGTTTACGATGCGCTGTGTAAATTTCACGTGCGCAAAATTAAGATTCATTTGGTTTTGGTACAGCCAACCTCCGGGAGTCATGTTCAATGCGGCAAAAACATTTTTTTCATCGCCGAACAGTTCCGTCCACGTTGTCCGTTCACCCGGTTTTTGGGCGCGAAAATTGTCAATCCACAGGTTGGCTAATTCGCGTTCGCCTAGCATCGCACGGCGCTGGCCGTCGAGCAGATCAGTATCGGCCAGTAATTGCTCCAGCGCGCCGAGTTGCGCGGCGTTCCATTTTCGGCCGGCGATGCCTTCCCAAACCGGTTGCATGACTTGATCCAGCAAAGCAATCCGCACCAAATGAGAAATGAGAAACGGTTCGTCCTGAATGGAATTGGCAAGAAACAAACTCATCCGCACATCGGCGAATGCAGTAACGGCATCGTCCTTGGCCAAATGCGCCAGCGCGCGCAGCGTGTAGCCGCGGCCGGCACTGCGCAGTACCTGCAAATGCGGCAGCAGCGCAGCAAAGGTGGCCTCGTAATCAACATCGAACCGGCACTGAGTGCGGTTCTTCGCGGCCTTGGTGAGTTCGGCAAAATCAGCCTCGTGTTTTTTGAGCGCAAAAAGAATGTCGTCCGCGGGCTGTCCTGCTTTGGCCGGACTTGGCCAGTCCTTTTGGTCCCGGAAATATTTCTGCCACGCCGCGAGATCAGTCGTTCGACCTGTTGCCCATCGAACCAAATCCGGCTTGTCACCTTTCAGCTTCATCAGGCGTTCGACGCGCAGCGGCTTCCTCTTTTTACCCGATTCCAACTCTTTGAATGTCAGCTTCCGATCGTCACCAAACAATGCCTTGAGCATCGGCGTGTGGGCAAAATTATTTTCCGCAGGCACAGGCTTGGGCACAATTTGTTTGTAATCGAACACTTCGCCTTTGGCCTCCCAATCCTTTTTGAATTTCTCCCAGGCCGCTTTGCCCCGCAGGTTTTCGCCTGCGTAAATCAGGACGATTAATCCCACGAATCCGGTGATGCTCAGGCCCATTGTTTTCGTGCCGCTCATATCCGTTAGCCTAGGCCGTGCCTTACAAAATGCAAGCGGGGGGTTTTGTTTTTGAACCGCCAAGACGCAAAGACGCCAAGATAACCTTTTCAAAACTTGGTGTCTTTGTGTCTTGGCGGTTCATTATTTTGAGCATCATAGATGAAAAATGCGTCCAATACTCCACGCTATGAAAACCATCCTCTTCCTCTGCCTCACGGGAACGATTGCGATTGCCGCGCCCAAACATCCGCTCACAAAACTGGAATTGCAACAGGCCAAAGAACGCGCCGAGTTGCTGGCCACGCATCACGCGCAACTGCAACAATTGCTGGCGCAGCAAATCGACGCCGTCGCGAAAATGCGCCACAAATATTTAAAGGCCGGTGACGCCCAAAGCGCGGCCGCCGCTGCCAAGGCATTGGCAGAGTTGCGGCGTAACTCGGATTTTCAACCGAAACGGGTGAAGAAAAAATTATTTGTGGAAGCCATCGTGGACGCCAAACCGGCGGCGGTGGAGATGATGCTGCTTAAGCCCGCGCGTTTGGTGGAAGCGGAGAATGCGGAGAAAGGCCCGTGGGCGCGCGTGCCTAATGCGCTGCTGGGCGCGAGTATTTATGCCACGCCCCGCACCGGTGCCAACGGCATCGCGGATTTCACAGTGACGAAAGGTGGCCAGATTTATTTGGCATTAAATTACGATTACCAGGGCAACGGCAGCGGCGGCTGGACGGAGGAGCGGTGGATGGCGGAAGACTTTATGGCCGCCGGCTGGGCGCAGGTGCGCGGTTTGCAAATGGTGGCTTGGAGTAATCGGACGTATTCGGTGTTTACCCGCAAAGTTGAGAAGGGGGAACGCTTCCGCCTGCGCTGCAACAAGTACGAGGCGCCGTTTGTGATCCTACTCGATGGCGGCAAGGCGGCACGGTAACGATTTTACCGGTCGCCGGGAATGATCAACGACCGCAAATCGAGCGTGTTGGCGCCGTTCCGAATAATCATTTGTTGCGCGGGGAGTTCGATCGCGGCGGCGGAATCGAGTAGCACATCGGCACCTGATGAAAAGCTCAATGGGCTCGGATGGCCGGATACCGGCGCAAACATCATACCGGCTGGAGCCTCACCCATGGATTCGCTCATCGTGGAAAATGAATAGACCACTCCCGAATCGATGTTGGTTTCTGAACTACCTTGTTTTTTCCACGGATTGGTCTTGGGATCGATTTGGTAGTTGAGCCGTTTTTCCACGTATTCGAGCTGGCGCTTGAGTTGATCGTTGGTGATCGTGTGACGTACGGAATCAATGAGCGCCTTGCGTTTGGTGGCGGTTTCTTTGTCGGCATTATAGTACATGCTGTTGAGGGCTTTGTACTGGTCGGTGTAATAGACTTTGCGGGAATCGGTTTCGGTCATCGGTTGGCTCATTATGTCGTGAAACATTTGATCGGCCTGCGCGTGTTGGCCGGTATAGCGCATCACGTAGCCGAGGAGCGAGGCGCGGTAGCTTTTGTTGAGCCGCTCGTCGTCAAGGGCGCGGGCGAGGAGAGGCACGGATTTTTCCTTGAGGACGGTGTTGAGATAATTGAGGGCTTGTTGGTTGAGGCGGCCGTTGTCGGTGACGAGCAGTTCCTGCGCGTGCTTAGCGAAGGTGGTATCGCGATGGCGGGCGAGGATGGCGTAAAGTTGTGTCTCGTGCTGTTGATCCCGGACGGATTCCGCAGTGGGATTGAGCAGGAGATCGTGAGCCACCTTGAGGGCGAGGTCCGTGTATTGCTCCGGCGCAAGATCCGCGAGTAGGTAATCGAGAAACGCCGCCTCGCCGCCGACCGAAGCCATGCCCAGCGCATCGGCCAACATTTTTTCCGCCATCGTGCCACCGGTTTGGGCAACCACCTGGAATAAACCCATTCGCAAAGTGGGCGGCACAAGATAACCGGTGCCAGGCGAGCCGAACGAACTGGAGTAGTAAGTGTACGTGCGCGTGACGGGCTGTGATTTTTGGCCCTCGGGTTTTTTCTGCGCATTTTGGTTCTGGCCATTGATGCGGATGGTGAGGGGTTGGGTGCTTCCGCCGCGCCAGTTTGTGTTGTAGTTTTGCGTGTAGGTACGGCCGAATGAGAGATCCTCGCTGCTGGCAATGAAATCGCGAATGGCCGGCAACGCTTTGGGGCCAAGATCGGTGAGGGTTTCAAAATGATGCACTGCTTGGCGCAATTCGGTGAAGCGTTGTTTGCTGTTTGGATCCACTTTGAGCAATTGCTGCAATACTTCGGCGGGATTCACCTCCACGGTGACCGTCTCGGTGAGGGTGATCACCTCCGGATTATTGGCGGCGGCGCGGGCGCGTTGGGTGGTGGAACGCAGCTCGCCGGCATTTTCAGCGAGCGTGTTTTTGGTGGCGCGGCGTTCGCTGCTGAGTTTTTGGTCGTAATGGCTGGAGGTGAGCAGCCAAGCGGCGATGGCGCCGAGGGTCATTGAGAGGCAGATTCCGGTTGCGGCTTTCATAATTTTTCTTATTTGCGGACGCTTGTCCCGTGATGGGTGGTCAGCACATATTGGACTGTCCGTTGTTCGTTCGGCTTCAAAACTATCACAAATTTGATTTTGGTGGCATCGACTTTTTCGAATTTAACATCGGTGGCGATTTCCC
>JACNJL010000014.1 GCA_014382585.1 Limisphaerales bacterium
CGGAATTTTTCGATTTTCTCGGGGGGCTCTTTTTTCCAGCCCATGTCGCCGGTCTCGGTGATCCAGGTGTCGAGGGCGGCGCGCATTTCGGTGAGGGCTTTCAGGTGTTCGGGGCGGGTGGAATCGATGAGGTTGTTGAGCTCGTTGGGGTCGGCCTCGGTGTCGTAGAGGGATTCGCGGCGGAACTCGGTGAAGAGCGGGCGCAGGTGCGGATCGAGTGTTCCTTTTTTGTACAGGTCACGCATGACCTGCTGCACAGGGAAACATTTCTCCTTATAAAAATTCACGTAGGTGCCGAAGTTGATCTCGGGCTGGAAGTTTCGGATGTAATGGTAGCGCTTGCCACGGACCGACCGCAGCCGGAACTGCACATCATCCACGCGATCGCGCGCGCTGAAGGCGTATCGGCGCTGGGGATCGCGATCTTTGCCGAGGAAATTCCGGCTTTGCATGCCCAAAGGACGCGGCACGCCGGCCAGCGACAGCGTGGTGGCGGTGAGATCCAACAGACTGATCACCTCCTCGTTCACCGTGCCGGGTTTGAAGCCTTCGGGCGCGGGATAATTCTTGGGCCACTTGATGATCATCGGCACGTGCAGACCGGTGTCGTACACCCAATGGATGCTGCGATGGTCCACGCGGCCGTTGTCGCCAAAGACAATGATGATCGTGTCGTCGAGCAGCTTTTCCTTTTCCAGCTCCGCCAACACAATGCCCACGCGGCGGTCCATGTTGGAAACGGAGTTCAGGTAGCGTGCCCATTCCTCGTTGGAAGTTTTGTGTTTGGGAAAATACGCCGGCGGCACGACCGACTCCGGCTTGGCATACTGCACGTGCTCCTCCTCGCCCCACCACTTGATGCGCTCGGGGCGGTTCGTCCGAAAATCATAAATATCATACTCCGCTTCCGGCGTGTTCACCTGCAGAAAAAATGGCCGCCGCTTTTTGATGTCATCCCAGTTGGTGCTCTCAAAAATTTTCCCTTCATTGACGAAATTCAAATCCAGCTTACCCGAGCCGACCACTTGCTCGCCGATTTTCTTGATGGACCCGGTAAAGTAGCCGGCCTCCTTCAGCCGATGCGTCAACGGCCGCACGCCTTCGGGCAGCCGAAAGCCGTCATCGCGATGATCCGGGAAGTGATGGAGATTCACCGAGGTCTGGTACATGCCGGTCATAAACGCCGACCGGCTCGGCGCGCACACCGGCGCGGTGGCAAACACCCGTGTGTACCGCACCCCCTGCGCCGCCAATTGATCCAGATGCGGCGTATGCACCCCCTGCCGCCCGAAGCAGCCGAAGTCGAGGTTGCAGTTATCCGTGATCAGCCAAAGGATGTTGGGCGCGTACGTGCGGTACTTGGCCGAGGCAACATTGGGCAAATAAAGCAGCAGGGTTAAGAGGAACAAATTTCTCATGGAGGAGAAAATTGTACGCATACTGTGCGGCCCGGGCAAGTTCCGCGTTGGCAAAAGAAAGACGCGAATTACCCTGAATAATAGGGTTCAAACCCATCTGTGTTAATTCGTGAAATCTGAGTCTTTATTATAGCAGCGAATTCACATTCTCCGGCGGGCGACCGATGACGGCGCGCGTATCGTTCAGCACGATTGGACGTTCGAGGAGGATGGGATTTGCGACAATTGCAGTGAGAATTTCGGTTTCGGTGGATTCGGGTGAGAGGCCGCACGCGGCGTATTCGGCTTCTTTGGTGCGCAACAAATCGTGCCCGGGGCAGTCGAGTTTTTGCAGTAGATTGCGCAAAGCGGGTTTGTCGGGCGGCGATTTGAGGTATTCGATGACTTCCGGTTCCACGGCATTTTCGCGCAGGAGCGCGAGGGCTTGGCGGCTTTTGGAGCAGCGGGGGTTGTGGTAAATGATCATTGGCCGGCTTCCTGTGAGGGGAGGTATTCGCGGTAGGTAAACAACGCGGCCCCAGCGACGAGGAAAATAAACGTGGCCACGCAAAGTACAATCCCGGCGGAAATGGATGAGGTTGACGACCAACTCACAAACAAGTCGGCCACCATTTCGTTTTGTCCCAGCAAGGTGTGAATGTGGCGGAGGATGGAAAGTTGATTGATGTTGCTGGTTTCCACCATACCGAGGCCGACCTCCACGATGAGCCAATAAAGAATGCCAATGACCACGAAGCGTTGGTGCAATAAACCGAGCAATGCGGACAGCGCGCTCCACGCGAAGATGGCAAGGAATTGCGTGAGCAACATCGTGGGCAACAGTGCGCCGAGCCCTTCCGCTTGTTTCACCACGCCGAGCGCGAAGAGGCCGAGCGTGCCGGCGAAAAAAATTAACTGCAACCAAAACACGTGGCAAAGGTATTGCAGCAGAAACAACGTGTGCCGCCGCAGCGGGCGGGTGCACAGAAAACTCAAGGTGTTGGCCTGCACTTCGGCGCGCATCATGGAGCCGCACACATTGAGGCAGGTGAGGGGCAGTAGAAATTGAATGTAAAATCCAATTACCCAGCCGAGCCATTCTTTTTCCTGCCCGCTTCGGATAGTAAGCAGCATCAGGAAACCGAGCGCGCACGCGCCGAGACCCCAGCGGACTAACGTGCCGGTGGTGCTACGCTGCGCCCACACGAGTGCCCACATGCCACGCAAGGCTTCACCAAAATTCACTGCGGAAATCGTGGAAGGTGTGTGGCTCATTCGGTCATCTTTTCAAAAATATCCTGCAGCGATCGGTCGCGGCTGCGCAGTTCGTGCAGGGCAATGTTGTTGTCGGTTAGCAAATCAACGAGGGTTTCGCCAAAACGCTGCGGATCTTTTACTCGCAAATCTAGCCCGCCTTCGCCGTCGCCGTCGCTGGCATCGGTACGATCAAACCCCAGCAACAATCCGGCCTCAAAGAGCACCCGGGTGAACCGCTCGGGATCACTGCAGCGAATGTGGAGGTTTGCCTCGGTGCCCTGCAGGCGGCGTTGGAGCGCGAGTTGACTGCCGCTGGCGATCACGCGGCCCCAGTTTAAAATCAAAATCTCCGGGCACAGCGCTTCCAGCTCGTGCAAAATGTGGCTGCTAATCAGTACCGTGGTGCCTTCGGCGGCGAGTTGTTTGAGAATGCGTTGCACCTCCTGCCGGCCCATCGGATCGAGCCCGTTCATCGGTTCATCCAAAACGAGCAGACACGGATGATGCAACAGCGCTTGGGCGAGTTTCACGCGCTGGCGCATGCCTTTGGAAAATTGGCCGAGCGGTTTTTCCCAGTGCACGCGGTCGAGCTTCACGCGATCGAGAATGGCATCCACATGATCCGGCGCGACGGATGGTGCGATGCCCGAGAGCATCGCCAAGCCGCGCAGCCACGTGCGCGCCCGCAGGTGATCGGGTAGCGCATCGTCTTCCGGGCAAAAGCCAATCTCGCGCAGCACGTCGGGATTGTTCCACGGCTGCACGCCAAAGACCGTCAACGCGCCATCACTGGGCCGCAACTGGCCGGTGATGATTTTGATGAGCGTGCTCTTGCCCGCGCCGTTGGGGCCGACCAAGCCGGTGAGCCCGGGCCCGATTTCGAAGCTGATGTTGTTGAGCCCCATCACGATGCCGTACCAACGGCTCAGCTCGGTGGCTTGGATGACCGGCGTTATGCTTTCACCACTCATTCGGGTTTCACCTTTTTGTAAAGCGTCACCAGCGCCCCGGCGGAAAGAACGCTGAGGGCCGCGATTGCGGCCGAGACATTTTCAGCCGTCAATGCCAGTCGCGTTTTGATGGTTTTGATGAGGCCCATTTCTGTGAAGCCCGGATATTGGTCGCCTAATTCATCGAAGTCACCGCCGATGTCGAAAATGCTCCGCTGCAATAATTCAAGGTCGAACCAAAAGCTCAGGTACTGCAGCCAATAATTTTTGGAGCCCATGCCGATGCCCGAGAGCACCACGCCCATTAGCAACAACCCCACCCAAATGGCCGTGGCCGTGCGCGGGCTGGCGGTCATCGCCGAAATGCCCAGCGCCATCAGCCCCAAAATCACCATACCCGATCCCACAAACGCCACCGAATGCAGCAGTGCCGGAGCCGTGTGCCAAAAAAATGAAACTTCCGGTGCCATTAAATTCCCCATCATCCACGTAGCCAGTATCGGCCCCAGCCAAGTTAGCGTGAGCAGCAGCAGCACACCGGCGAATTTGCCAATGCAATAATCAAACCGGCTCACGGCTTTCGACGAATAAATGGTGATCGCACGGCTGGACAAATCGCTGGTGATCAGCCGCGGGATGGCCATTCCTAATGCCACAAGCGAAAGCGTGAGCGAAGATACGATCGCGCCGGTGAACAAATAAAAGAACATGTTGTACGTCATGCCGATTGCAATGCGCGGATTATCAGCCGCCCAAGCCCGGAACATCGGCGCGAAGGATTCGAAGAGATCCAAATCTTCCGTGATGAAGTCGGACACCGCGCTGTTCTCAACCATCAACTGACCGAACCCAAACAGAAACACCCCCTGCAACAGCGCGTAAATCCAACACGTCCACATCACCCAACGCATGCCTTTTACTTTGAGGCACGCGGTGAGCGTGGCCTGGGCGATCACCCAGCGGCGATAGCCGATGCCGCGCGTTTCGCCGTCGCGATGGGTGTAGCTGGAATCAATCAGGGCCATGAGTCGATAAGGCTTGGAGGAAAACCTCCTCAAGCGCGTTAGGGCTGGGCAATGCCTCGATGGGGCGCACACCTTCTTCGCGCAAAAATTTCAAAACCGGCGTGAGACTTTCGCGCCCGTGCCGCACGGTGATGTGTCCGTTGGATTCCAGTTCGGCGGTGCATTCGTTTGCACGGAGTACTTCCAGCACGCGGCTGTGTTCGCCTTCCACCACCAGCTCGGCAAACCCTGCGCGCCGGGCTTTCAAATTTTTCAGTGTGTCCTGCACCAACACCTCGCCGCGGGCGATGATGATGATTTCGCCGCAAATACGATCCACGTCCTGCAACAAATGCGAGGACAAGATCACAGAAATTTGGTGCTGTTTCCAAAGGCTCTCCACAAGCTGCAGGATTTGCTCACGCCCCCGGGGGTCCAAGCCGTTGGTAGGTTCATCGAGGAAAACCAACTCCGGATCGTGCACGATAGCTTGGGCGAGTTTCACGCGTTGCTTCATGCCCGTGGAATACGTGTCCACCGCGCGATAGCGTTCCTGTCCCATGCCCACAAAATCGAGCATCTCATGCGCCCGCTGCCGCGCCTCCTTGAACGGCAGGCCATTGAGCTGCGCGCAGTACGTCACGTATTCGCAGCCGAGCATCCCCGAGATCAGGCAATCCTGCTCCGGCGCGTAGCCCACTCGCGTGCGGATCTCGCGGCCTTCGCTGCCCACATCGCGCCCCAGCAACTGTGCATCGCCCATCGAGATGGGATGCAATTGCAACAGACATTTAATGAGCGTGCTTTTCCCCGCGCCATTGGGCCCGAGCAAGCCAATTGTGCCCGGCGACACACTAAGCGAAACATTATTCAGCGCCGCAAAGTCACCAAAAAGTTTGGTCACCCCATTGGTCTCAATAATCGCGCCAGACATCCGCGCGAAAGTTACGGGAAAGTCACGCGCAGGCCAAGCCAAAGGTAAGGCGGTTGCTCCGAAACCGCCGCGGCGCGCTGGGACAGCGCGCCCTACCTGCGCATCAGGCGTAGTTGGAAACGTAGGGAAGTTTTTCGGCAACCGACTTGGCGGCTTCGAGGTTCTCGAGAAGGCCAGCGCGGGCGTTCCAAGAGCCGTCGAGGTATTGGCCTTGGGCGCCGGGTTGAATTTCCAATGAAATGATTTCGCCACCGCCAGTAATGGTGGCAGCGGCAACGTCGATGGATAATTCGGCGGCCGGATCGGCCTCAATGGCGTCCTGCAGCTTGGCGCACGTGACGTGGTCCGCGGTAAAGCACGGGATAGCGAGCGAGACGCAGTTACCATGAAAAATTTCGCTGGAGCTCTCGGCGATGATGGCGCGGATGCCCCAGCGCTTGAGGGATTGCGGGGCGTGCTCGCGGCTGGAGCCGCAGCCAAAGTTCTTGTTGGCGACAAGGATGGCGCCGTTGGCAAAACGGGCGTCGGCGAAGGGATGGGTTTCATCCTTGGCGGCGAGCCCCTTGATGTCATCGGCAAAAGCATGCTCGCCAATGCCGTCAAAGGTAACGCACTTGAGGTACCGCGCGGGGATGATGCGGTCAGTGTCGATGTCGTTGCCGCGCAGCGGAATGCCGGGGCCGGTAACGTGACTGATAATTTCGCCTGCCATGTTAATTCTCCAGATGTTCTCGCACGTCGGTGACTTTGCCTTCCACCGCAGCGACAGCGGCCATGGCCGGACTCATCAAAAGCGTCCGGCCGGTGGGGGAGCCTTGGCGGCCCTTGAAATTGCGGTTCGAAGTGCTGGCGCTGATTTCGTTCCCGGAAAGCTGATCCGGATTCATCGCCAGACACATGCTGCAGCCGGCTTCGCGCCATTGGAAACCAGCTTCATCGAAGACCTTATCGAGGCCTTCGTCGATGGCTTGGCGAGCGACTTCCTGCGAACCGGGCACGGCGAGGGCGCGCACGCCGGCGGCGACTTGTTTGCCCTTCACAAATTTTGCCGCCTCGCGCAGATCGGATAAACGACCATTCGTGCAGGAGCCAATGAAGACCACGTTGACCGGCGTGCCGATGATCGGTTGGCCTTCCTCGAAGCTCATGTATTCATAGGCCTCGCGCACGACGAGTTGATCGGAATCGGCGAAGGAATCCACCTGCGGCAGATTTTGCGACACGCCAACGGATTGGGCAGGCGTAATGCCCCACGTCACGAAAGGCTCGATGTCTTCGCCTTTGATCTCAATGACATCGTCGTACTCGGCATCAGCATCGCTGGCGAGGGATTGCCAGTCGGCCACGGCGCGTTCCCATGCTTCGCCTTCGGGGCAGTAGTCGCGGTCCTTCAGATAATCAAACGTGGTTTGGTCGGGATTCACATAACCGCAACGCGCGCCGCCTTCGATGGACATGTTGCACACCGTCATGCGCTCTTCCATGGTCATGCGATCGATGATGTCGCCGCCGAATTCGTAGGCGTAGCCCACGCCGCCATTCACGCCGAGGTGATGAATGTACGCGAGCGCCACGTCCTTGGCGTACACGCCGGGCTTGAGGCTGCCGGTGAAATTGATGCGGCGAACCTTGAGCTTAGCCATCGCGAGCGTTTGTGTGGCAAGCGCATCGGCCACCTGACTGGTGCCAATGCCAAAGGCCAGCGTGCCAAAGGCGCCGTGGGTGGAGGTGTGCGAATCGCCACAGGCAATGGTCATGCCCGGCTGCGTGAGCCCGCGCTCGGGGCCGACCACGTGCACGACGCCTTGCTCGCCTTTTTCCGGCGAGAAAAAGTTGATGCCGTAATCGGCGGTGTTTTGCTCAATATGCTGAAGCATCTCCTCGGCCAGCGCATCCTGCAACGGCCGCTGGCGGCCCGTGCCGGTGGTGGGGATAATGTGATCCACCGTGGCAAAGGTGCGTTCGGGGAACGGCACGGAAAGGCCCTGTTCGCGAATCATCGCAAACGCCTGTGGCGAGGTGACCTCATGAATGAGATGCAGCCCGATGAAGAGCTGATACTGCCCCGAAGGCAACTGCCCCACGCAGTGCCGGTCGAAAACCTTATGATATAAATTTTGGCCCATACGGATGAGCGGGAAAGCCTAGCAGAGAAACGAGTGCGGTTCAAGATTAGCAAATTTCACTATTCTTAATGCCCCACTCACTCCCTCCATTTCGTTTTGACACACCCGCCGCCGATTGGCATCTTTCCCGCCCTTCATTAATGGCGGAACTTATTGGAAATCTATTGGTAGCGCAAAGCGGCGGACCCACGGCGGTGATCAACTCCAGCGTGGCGGGCGTCATTTGCGAGGCGGGCAAGCACGAGTGCATTGAGGAAATTTATGGCGGCCTCAATGGCGTGTACGGCATCCTGCGCGAAGAGCTTGTCGATATCGGCGAGGAAAATACCAGCGACATCCAGCGCCTCAAGCACACACCCGCCGCGGCGCTCGGCACGTGCCGTTACAAAATCAATTTCAAGACCGACCCCGAACAGGCGGCAGCCGATATGAAGCGCTTGTTCGAGGTGATCGAGGCGCACCACATCCGCTACTTTTTTTATGCCGGCGGTAATGACAGCCAGGACACCACCAACAAAGTGCATCTCGAAGCCCAAAAGCGCGGCTACGATTTACGCGCCATCGGCGTGCCCAAAACCATCGACAACGATCTGCCGCACACCGACCACACCCCCGGCTACGGCAGCGTCATCAAGTACAACGCCACCACCGTGATGGAGGTGGGCGCGGACGTCCGCAGTATGGCCACCGACGACGGCTCCTGCTGCATCATCGAAGTCATGGGCCGCGCCGCCGGTTGGATTGCCGCGGGCACAGTGCTTGCCAAACGCAAACCCGAAGATCCGCCGCACATTATTTTGTTACCGGAAATTGCCTTTGAAGAAGAAAAATTTCTTGCGCAGATAAAAGAAACCGTGGCCGAGCACGGCTGCTGTGTGGTCGTCGTCGGCGAAGGGCTCAAGGATCCCGAAGGGAACGAGATTGGTGCGGACAAAACCAAACTCGATTCCTTCGGCCATCCGGTGGTCGGCGGTGCCGCTGATCGCTTGGCGGATATCGTCGAACCCGCGCTCAATTTGAAAACCCGCACCGTGAAGCTCGGCTATGCCCAACGCGCCGCCGCGCATTACGCCAGCAAAACAGACGTAGAAGAAGCCTTTGCCTGTGGCGAAGCGGCCGTGCGCGCGGCGGTCGAAGGTGAGAGCGGGTTTATGGTGAAACTCGTCCGCCAAAGCAACGAACCTTATATGTGGGGCACCGCGCTCCAACCACTCGAAGACATCGCCAATCAGGAACGCGTCATCCCCCGCGACTGGATCGATGAAGATGGCTGGCTGCCCAACGAAAAATTTATCACCTACGCCCGCCCCCTCATTCAAGGCGAGCTCCACCTCCCCACCGAACAAGGCCTCCCCGACTTCGCCCGCCTAAAACGCGTCCGAGTGGAACAAGTGCTGCCGCCGCTCCATTCGTAAAATTCGTATCATTAATTCGCGCCCGCACCGGCAGGGGCAGCGAGTGGATTGGCGGCCACTGTTTGTGCCAGCAATTCCTTTGCTTCTTTCAACCGGTTCGCGGACAATTTCTGCATGACCAAATTCAGTCTGGCCTTGGCATCGGCGTGGCCGTTGGCGTGGGCGAGGGTAAGCCAAACAAATGCCTCGAGCAGATCCGATTCCACGCCGGCGGTGCCTTCCAAGTACACCCGGCCAATAAAATGCTGGGCGTTGACATTGCCGCGGCGGGCGAAACTGCGGTAGCGGGCAAAGTTTCCGACGTATTTCTGTTCCGGAGCCGTGACTGCGCGGCGTGCTTCCAGCTGCGTCCAGGATTCATAATTATTCTTCTGTATTTCGTCGAATTCATCCTTATTCAGCTGCCAGTCCAGTGCCGGCCAAATTTTGTGGTGACCGGTCAAATCGCTGGTGGCGATGATCCGGCCATCATTTGAAAACAACGCACGGCTTACGGGCGCCCCGTGGCCGCGCAGGGTGAGTAATTCCCGGCCGGTGATCGGATCCCAAATTTTAGCCACTTGATCGAACCCCCCGGTTAACACGCGTCGGCCATCGGGCGAAAAGGCCACGGAAGTCACGATATCATCATGCCCACGAAATACCGCCAACGAGCGGCCTGTGGCGGCATCCCAAAGCCGGGCGGTTTTGTCGCCGCTTCCGGTGAGCACCCATTGGCCATCCGGCGCAATGGCCACGGTATGCACGGGCAGGGTGTGGCCTTTGAACGTGCGGATCACCTCGCCGGTTTCCACGTTCCACAGAATGCCAATTTTGGCGTTGGAACCCACGAACAATTGCCGGTTATCAGAAGAGAACGCGCCGGCATAGCTGGCGGCCAATCGTTTGGAGCCTTGCATGGGTCGCAGGAGTTGACCGGTGGCGACATCCCAAACGCCCAGACTGCGATCCGGGGTCATGACAAATAAACGGCTGCTGTCGTCTGAAAATCCGGCGGCACGCAATTGGCCGCGTACTTTATCGAGTGTGGAAATGCGCCGGCCGGTTTCTAATTCCATAATCTGAATGGTATTATTTTTGCTGAAATGCATGAACAATTTTCCATCCGGCGAAAGGCGCACCATTTTGCCGGGAGGGCAATTGGCGTTCACAGCGTGGAGCCGGTGGCCCGTGGCGGTATCGTATACCCAAGGAACGGTGCTGTGCCCGGCGATGACCAACCGTTGGCTGTCGGAAGTGAGCGCCATGGCTTCAGCAATGTTCCCGATCGATTTGATGGTCACCACGCCGGGATCGCTTGCGGCCCATTTGCCGTCAAGCCCGCGATTCAATTTTGCATCCCACAATTGTACCACGCCTTCGTGATTTCCGGTAACTACCAGTCGGCTGTCCGGCGAAATGGCGGTAGCGTATAGGCGGCCGGATTGGCCGCGGATGACGGCCAGTTTCCGTCCTTCCGCTGTGTCCCACACGATGGCCGAGCGGTCTGAAGAACAGGATATCGCCAGCGAACCATCCTTGGAGAATCGCACCTTGTGGACCATTGATGTGTGCCCCGCAAACAAGTGTTGCACCTTACCCGATTCCAAATTCCAAGTGTTGACCATGCCATACATATTGCCGGTAATCAGTCGTTTGCCGTCCGGCGAAAAATCGATGCAACGAATGTTGCGTTGCTGCCCTGTATCGGTCAGGCGTGCCACTTCCTCGCCGGATTCGATATCCCACACAAAACTGTGCTTTGAAAATCCGGCGGCGGCCAATTGGCGGCTGTCTTTTGAAAAGGCAACGGTGTTTAGTTGCATGCCATTCTCAGACCAACGACGCAGGCGTTCGCCCGTGGCGGCATCCCAAAGCTGCACGCTGCCATCCTTGCCACAAGTCGCCACGCGACCTCCGTCGGCAGTGATGGCCATGCCGGTCAGTTGTTTCGCATGGGATTGAAATGCATTCACCGGCGTGCCGTCATCTGAACGCCACAAATTCACCTTGCCGTCCGTGCTGGCGGTGACCATGAGGCGGCCGGCCTGCGCGAAAGCCACCGCGCGCACGGCGTTGCTGTGCCCTTCCAACTCCAACAGGCGCTGGCCGGTACGCACATCCCACAATCGCGCCGCCCCATCGCCGCCGCCGGTAAGCACTTGGCTGCCATCGGGCGAAAAGGCGGTGTCCAAAACGACCCTTTCTGTTAGCCGGGTTTTCACGAAATGCGCGGCAAATGTTTGGAGGGCCTGATTGCCCGCGTGCATGACACGACCCCATTCCCAATTGCGCAACTCATTCGGCGTAGCCCACAACTTGTCCTCGGCCCGTTGATACGCGCCGCTTTCAATCTGAGCCTGGCCAAGGGCAATGGTGCTGATGTAATTTTCGCGTTTGAGCAACTCCTGCTGGCGCACGGCTTCCGCACGCGCGGTTTCGGCCTCTTTTTCCCGATCTTCAGCCAGCCCGCGTTGTTCTGCCTCGGCCGCTTGCGCTTTTTCTGCGCGCCCTTTTTGCATGGTGGCCCAGACGGCGAGTGCCCCCATCACCAGCATTAACGCCACGGAGGCGGCCACGGCCAGCGCCATCCGTTTTTGTCGGCGCATGGCTGGATCCCCTTTGACCTGCAACCAGGCACGGACTTCAGCCAAAGTCTGCGGCCGGCCCAAGGGATCCTTGGCGAGGCATTTTAAAATAAGATCATTTACATAACCGGGAATCTGCGCAGCGCCTTTTGCCTTGAGCGCCTCATTGGGGGGCACGGGGATTTGGGTCCAATGTTTTTGCGTGATCTCCGGTTCGTTGGCTCCGAGGAATGGCGGATCGCCCACGAGTAATTGGTACAGCATGATGCCCAGCGAATAGATGTCATCAGTGGGCGCAGGCACCTGGCCGACGGATTGTTGCGGACTCCAATAAATGGGGGTGCCGGCGCGGGGCACTTGCACGGTGGATTCATTGCCGGCCACTTTGGTGGTGGCGGAGATGCCGAAATCGGCCAGCTTCACTTCGCCCTGGGTATCGACCATGACGTTGCCGGGCTTGAGGTCGCGGTGCACCATGCCTTGTTTGTGCGAATATGCCAGTGCATCGCATAGGCACAGGAGGTACGGCTCAATGGTTGGCCAACTGAAGCGCCGTTCGGGCTGTTGATGCAAGCGCGCGGACAAATCCTCGCCGGAAACATATTCCATCGAGATAAACGCATGCTCACCCGGCGGCTCGGCCAAATCGTAAATGCGAATGATATTGGGGTGTGTCAGCTCCAAACATTTTTGCACCTCGCCTTTGAGCGAACTTAATCCGTCGGTAGAAGCCACGCTGCGGTGGTGCAGCAGCTTCACCGCCACGGGTCGATCCAGCTGCTGATCGTACGCCAGCCAAACCTCGCCAAATGCGCCCTGCCCCAACTTGTTTTGGTAACGATACCGCCCCTGCCCGAAAGTATCCGCGGGCGATTCCCCCGCGGCAGCGGCGGCAGCCTGTTGCGTGTCCAGTTGCGCACAGACCGATTCCAGTGCGCTCCAGGTTTCCATCCCATCCATCCACGCCAAATCTTCCGCCGTCAACTTGCCTGCCCGCAAACCGGCCTTTGCCTCTTCATAGCTGAACACGCCCAGGGGCACCTCATCACGTTGAATATGTATTTCCATGACAGAAACTAGGCAGCACAGGATTCGCAAAAAACTAACGCCTCGTCACAGCTCAACGCAATTGAAAAGGCATGACCTTTGAAAGGCCATTCCCGCTACTGAGCACGGAAGGATGGAATGGTGCCCGCATGATTCGCGTCGTGTTGGGTGGTGAGCCATGCGCGGTACATTTGCACGTCTGCATTGGAGTAAGTTTTTCCCGTATGTTTTTTCTTTCACTGATTCTATTGGTGCGTTTTCATTCCCGCATGAGTGAGGTGCAATGGCAGTTTGAAGGCGGGGCGTTTCATGAATCGTTGCCGAATGGAAAAACTTCAGGAACTTTGGTGGTCAGTCCAGTGAGTGTGAAGTTTGTCTCGGAAAACGGGGAGGTAGAGATGCCGATGACGGGGATTCAAACGGAGCTGGGTGGGGCGTCAAACCGAATGTTGTTTTTCAAACACGCCGAACAGGAGGAGTGGACGTTTTTCACGACGAATCAGGGGATTTTGAAGCACCCGGTGTTTGCGAAAGACGCGCGGATGGCGGGCACGCGCAGCCGGGTGCGACGCACGCGATGGCTGGGCCGGGCGGCGACGTTAACGTTTTTGGGATTTTTCGTGGCCATTGGGCTGGGGTTGTGGTGGGGCAAGGATCCAATGGCTCACGCGGTAGCCAAGCGAATCCCGGTGGAGATGGAGGAGAAGATTGGCGAGGCGGCGTTCGGCTCACACGCGGCAGCGAATCAACTGGTTACAGATGAGGCGGTGCTTGAAGAATTCGAAACGCTCTCAGCGCCGCTGATTGAGGCAATCGGAAGCACACGTTATACTTTCAAATTTCATATCATCGAGGATCCCACGCTCAACGCGTTCGCGTTACCGGGCGGCACGATGGCGATTCACACAGGGCTACTGCTAAAAGCCAACTCGGCGGAGGAGGTGCTGGGGGTGATGGCTCACGAACTTGCGCACGTTGAGGAGCAACACAGCATGCGCAATCTGGTAGAGATGGTGGGGTTGTACGCAATCTTGGGCGGGCTCTTTGGTGACGTGAGCGGGATTGCGGCGGTGTTGGTTAATAACGCGCCGTATTTGCTTTCGATGAAATTTTCTCGCGATCACGAACGGGAAGCCGATGCGATGGGATTCGAATATTTGATGAAAGCAAATATTGATCCGCGCGGGATGGTGAATTTTTTTGAGACGATCCAAAAGGAACAAGCGGAAGCGGAGGGGCCGGACATGAACGGCGCGTTATCTGTGTTAAGCACGCACCCGGCCACGCAGGAACGGATCGATACACTAAACGCGCTGATCAAAGCAAAAGCCGGCACCGGGCCGTATCGGACATTGGACTTGGACTTTGAGGCGTTTCAAGGGAAACTCCGGGACGCGCTTAACAGATAGGGATAATCGTATGCAAAGTACAATAGAAGGCGCACCGGCCTTCGCTTATATAAACGTGGATCTTGAGCCTGGGGAAACCATCATCGCCGAGTCCGATGCGATGAGCAGCATGGCCGCGGATCTGGATATGGACGCCAAATTCAATGGCGGGTTTTTCAGCGGGCTGGCCAAAGCCTTCCTCGGCGGCGAAAGCCTGTTCGTCAACCATTTCACCAACAACACCCCCGGCGTCCGGCGGGTTTCGCTGGTGCAAGGCACCCCGGGCAACACCCGCGAGATTGATCTCAACGGCCAAACCCTGTGCCTGCAACCCGGCGCCTACATCGCCAGCACCCCGGAAGTGAAGCTGGGCGTGAAATGGGCCGGGTTCAAGTCGTGGTTTGCCAAGGAAGGCCTCTTCAAGCTCACCGTGAGCGGCCACGGCCGCGTCTGGTACGGCGCCTACGGCGGCTTGCTTGAAAAGCAGGTGGACGGCGAATACATCGTGGACACCTCGCACCTCGTGGCCTACGAGCCGCAAATGCAATTGAAAATCCAACTTGCCGGCGGATTATTTAGCAGCTTCGCCGGCGGCGAAGGCTTTGTCACCCGGGTGGAAGGCAAGGGCAAAATCGTCGTGCAAACCCGCAGCCTCAGCGGCCTGGCTGACTGGGTGAACCCACGGATCTAGCCCGCCATGCACGTGGACATCACCCATCGGCCGGGAAACTCTGCCGCACGCGTGAGCCTGCAGCCCGGCGAAACCGTCACCGCTGAAGGCGGCGCCATGATCGCCATGAGCGGCAACATGAACGTGCAAACCACCACCCACAAGCGCGACCAAGGCTCCATCCTAGGCGCGCTCAAGCGGCTGGTCACCGGCGAGAGCCTGTTCCTCAACCACTTCACCGCCCAAGGCGCCCCCGGTGAAGTGTTCTTTGGCACCGCGTTGGCCGGCGATATGATGCAATTCGAGATGGGCCATGGCCCCGCCATGCTCGTGCAAGCCGGCAGCTACGTAGCCAGTGCCCCCGGAGTGAACATGGACATGAGCTGGCAAGGTTTCGGCAAGGCGCTCTTCTCCGGCGAAAGCATGTTTTGGATCAAGCTCAACGGCCAAGGACCGGTGATCATCAACTCCTTTGGCGCCATTTACCCCATCCAAGTGAACGGCCAATACATCGTGGACACCGGCCACATCGTGGCCTTTGAAGAATCTCTCAATTTCGAAATCAGCAAAGCCGGCAAAAGCTGGCTGTCCTCCTTCCTCGGCGGGGAAGGCTTGGTTTGCAAATTCATCGGCCAAGGCACCGTGTGGTGCCAGAGCCACAACGTCGGCAGCTTCGGCGCCGCCCTCGGCCCCAGCCTCAAGCCCCGTTAAGGCCATGGAAATTACCATCAATCGCGACGGACAAAACCACGGCCCCTATCCCGTGGAACAGGTACGCCAATTGCTGGCCGCCGGATCGCTCTTGCCCACGGACTTCGCCCACTATCCGGGGGCCACCGATTGGGTCCCCCTGAATCAAGTCCCCGGCGTAGCCGCTGAGGCCGCCCCGGCCGCCCCGGCTGCAACCAGTGCGGGGGAAACCTACACCCCCGCCGGCCCACACGAGCATGCATTTATCATCGAATGCAAACCGGACTATGCCTACCTCACCGTGCAAATTCCGGCCAACCAAACCCTGAAAGTCGAATCCTCCGCCATGGCCACCATGTCCACCAACATGGTGATGAAAACCAAAATGAAAGGCGGCCTCAATCGCTTTCTCGGCGGTGAAAGCATTTTCATCAATGAATTTACCGCCCAGAACGGCCCCGGCGAAATCGGCATCGCCCCCGGCAGCCCCGGCGACCTCGAACACCTTTACCTCGATGGCTCCCAGGAAATTTTCCTGCAAAGCTCCGGCTACGTCAGCTCCGGCATGGCGGTGGAAGTGGATTCCAAATGGCAGGGCTTCAAAGGCTTCTTCAGTGGCGAAGGCCTGTTTCTGCTGCGCTGCACCGGCCGGGGGGACCTGTGGTTCAACACCTACGGCGCCATCATCGAAATTCCCATCAATGGCAATTACGTCGTCGACACCAGCCACGTCGTCGCCTTCACCGGCGGCCTCCAATACAACGTCGAATCCATTGGCGGCTTGAAAAGCTTGTTCCTCTCCGGCGAAGGCTTCGTCTGCCGGTTCCGAGGCCAAGGCAAAGTGTGGATCCAAACCCGCCACCCCTCCGCCTTCGCCGCGTGGACCAATCCCTTCCGCCCGGTAAAAGGCGGCTAGAACGGCCCCTAAATTTGCAGGTCAGCCGCCCCGTAAAGCCTAAGCCCTACATCGGCGAATGCTTCTGTTCCTCCCGCGAAAGTTTCATCACTTCTTTTTTGGCAATGGAATGACTGCGGGTGGTGGCCGCCAGCCGCTCGGCCAGCATCTTGGCAATGATCAATGTGGTGCGCGGGTTCTGCTCCAGAAAATCATCCGAATCCTCAATCATAAAAAACACCGACGGCTCCCGCACCTTCACCGTGCTCGTGCACTCCCCGCCCGTCAACGCAGCGATCTCGCCGAACATATCTCCGCGCTGATCACAAATGGCCACCTCCTGCCCGCCTTTGATAATCGTCACCGCCCCTTTTTTCAGCACATAAATGCACGACTGCCGTTCCCCCTCGCGCAACAGCACATGCCCCGCGGGGCATTCCACCTCGTCATCATAATAAAACTGCAACCCATAAAATGTTACCTGCATAGCGTGCCCCCAGAGTGTCCAAACTCAATCGAATTGCAACCCAATAGCTACTTTCGCAATTGGGCCATAAAAGAGGGAGCCGTGCCAATGAGATCGGCCCGGCGTTGGGCCGCCAGAACGGAACCATAAGTTTGCAGGTCAGCCGACAGCATGGCGAGGCGATCCCTGAGGGACTCACTGCTCACGGCACCGTCAGCAACATCCTCCTTTTCGTGCAGACTCACCGCATAAGGCAGGCTCCACGCATAACATTGGCGGGCAATGGTGCGCATTTGGTCGTGGGCGGTGAGGCCTTTTTCGTGGCTGGCCACCATGGGGGCGAAGAGTTTGCCGGTGAATTCTTTCCAGAAATGATCGAGAAAATTCTTCATCGCGCCACTCACGCTGCCGTGATAATCGGGCGTGCCGAGCACGAAGACATCGGCCGCCTCCACGCGTTTTTTGAGTGGGGCGTAATGATCGGCACTAAAGGTGGTGTCGGTGTTCAGCATCGGCAAATTGGCCTCGGCGAGGTCCAGCCAATCGACGGTGCAACCGGCGGCTTCGAGCCCGTCGGCCACGTGCCGCACGGCGACGCGGGTGACAGATTTTTCCTGCAAACTGCCGACCACGGCCATCACGTTGAGAGAATTGCTCATGGGCGGGAGGGTAGTGGAGAGGAGAGCCAAAGGTCGAGGGCCGAAGGATGTAGCCCGGGCCACCGGCCCGGGTTGGTTTACGGTAGGGACGCGCTGTGCGCGTCCACGGACACGCGGCAGCGTGTCCCTACCCGGGCGCCTTCCTGAAATGGGTGTTTTTTAGATAATTTCGCTATAAAATTGGATTTTTCACGCCTTTTTTTCTGAACTTTGGCACGTTTGGTGCTGTGTGTTTTGTGCCTTAATATGCATTAAAACGGCAATATGGTCATTAATACGAATAGCGCGGCGCAGCGGGCGGCGAATAATCTCAATGATTCGCAGGAGGCTTTGGGCAATTCGCTCAGTCG